>RKRZ01000127.1 GCA_007571105.1 Gammaproteobacteria bacterium | reverse complement strand
ACTGTGAAGCGACAGGGTCACCAGGAAACTGCCGGCATGACACGCCAGCATCGCAAGCGGCACGATTCCCCAGTCCTGACTCTGCGTTGCCAATGCCGACAACCCGAGACACGCAGCCACGAAGCCCAACGAGCCCCACAGACGCACGTGGGTGTAGGAATAGCGGCTGGAGGAGCCTTGTTCGATCAAATTCAGCGTGAGCCCCTCGATGAGCGGAATCGTTGCGTACCAGAAAAAGCTGAAGAGCAGCAGCAACACCGCCATACCGTAGAAATCGGTCACCCACTGCAACATCAGCATGCCCAGCGTGCTCCCCAAAGCCGCCGCGCGCGCCAGCAGAAGAGGTCGCCCGCTATGATCCGCCAGCCACGCCCACAAATTAGGCGCAAAGATTCCGGCAAACATCACCACCGCAACCAACTGGCCAATCTCCAGCGCATTGAAGCCCAGAGATTGCAGGTACAAAGGCCAAAACGGCAGAAAAATGCCGAGCGACGCGAAATAAAAGAAGTAAAACCCGGAAAATCGGGCGTACAGCAGGTGGGTCACGACAGCGGGATGTCTAGGGGTTTGGCGCCACGTCTGCACACTGCGCCTGATGGCGCAAGGCATGATCCATCAGGGTCAGCGCCAGCATCGCCTCGACGATCGGAACCGCCCGCAAGGCGACACACGGATCATGTCGTCCTTTTGTGACCACTTCCGCCGCCGCACCCTCACGATCAAGCGTGCGCCCCGGAATTCGTATGCTGGAAGTGGGCTTGAAGGCCACCGACACACGCAAGTCCTGTCCGGAACTCAAACCGCCCAAAGTTCCTCCTGCATGGTTTGACAGAAAGCCTTCCGGCGTCATCTCGTCGCGATGCTCACTGCCGCGCTGCGATACTACCGCAAAACCATCTCCTATCCCCACGGCCTTGACCGCATTGATGCTCATCATGGCGCGCGCCACGGTCGCATCGAGCCGATCGAAGACAGGGTCTCCCCAGCCGACCGGCAAACCCGTCGCTTCCGCCTCCACGCAGGCGCCAATCGAATCGCCTTCCTTGCGCAAGGCATCAATGAACTGCTCGAGTTCCTCAACCCGGCTGTCGTCTGGAAAGAAAAAGGGATTGTTCTCGACCGCCGCCCAGTCTACCGCCTCGGCGCGGATGTCGCCGACCTGCCGCACACAGGCACGAATGGCGACGTTATGGCGTTCCTGCAGCCACTTGCGCGCAATCGCGCCGGCCGCCACCCGCATCGCCGTCTCTCGCGCAGATGCCCGACCGCCGCCGCGATAATCGCGAATGCCGTATTTGTTCTGGTAGGTGAAGTCCGCGTGACCCGGGCGAAACAAATCCTTGATTTCCGAGTAATCCTTGGAACGCGCATCCTGATTCTCAATCAACAGCGCAATAGGCGTGCCGGTCGTCTTGCCTTCGAAGATACCGGACAGAATCTGCACCTGATCCGGCTCTTGGCGCTGACTGGTATGGCGCGTCTTGCCGGTGCGCCGCCGCTCCAGGTCGCGTTGCAAATCCGCTTCCGACAACTCAAGGCCCGGCGGACAGCCGTCCACCACGCACCCGATTGCCGGGCCGTGACTTTCCCCAAAAGAGGTCACGGTGAACAGCGTGCCGAAGGTATTGCCTGCCATGATGGCGCGATTTTAACAGGGTGGTGCGTTATTCCTGCCGATTCAACTGCTCCAGGCCCTCGGCATTGAGGCGCACATAATGGGATTGATCGCCGAATACGGTCAACTGGGCCGGAACTTCTCCGCCCACCACCCAACGGCCATGGACGTTCTGCTCGGCATCCTCGAGAATGAATTCGCTGGCGTAAACCTCCGTCGCATAAATTCGAATCGGGCCGAGCCAGCCCATCTCCGAAGTGGCTTGCCACAAGATCAACGAGGCGACGGCAATCAATCCCACACGCAATCGCATGACGTATTTCTCAAGTTCCGCAACGCGGGTTTCGATGGGCTTGGGCGGGTCGAGTTGAGACATAAACTCCTCCGTCAGGTCAGGATTCCAGGTAAGAAGGGCCGCACAGCCGGCGGCCGATCTGTCGATAACGTTCGGTGGTGTTTCGCACCACATCCGGCGGAAGTTCCGGGCCCGGCGCGCGCTTGTCCCAATCCAGCTCCTGCAGCCAATCGCGCACATACTGCTTGTCGTAACTGTAGGGATTCTCTCCGGGCTTCCAGTGCTCTGCATCCCAAAAGCGTGATGAATCCGGAGTCAGGACCTCGTCCATTAATGTCAGCGCGCCCTGCTCGTTCAGTCCGAATTCAAACTTGGTGTCGGCAACGATCACGCCCTGCTCTTTTGCATGCGCACAGGCGCGTTCGTACAGTGCCAGACTTAACTCTCGCATTTCGCGAGCGCGCACAATGCCAACCAGCGCCGTCATCTCATCAAAGCTGATGTTCTCGTCATGCTCGCCCACTTCCGCCTTGGTGGCGGGGGTAAATAAGGGCTGCGGCAACCGATCAGCAAGTCGAAGTCCCGGGGGCAGTTTGATCCCGCACACATAGCCGTCCCGCTGATAATCCTGCCACCCGGAGCCCACCAAATAGCCGCGCACCACCGCCTCGACCGGCAGCGGCTGCAGGCGCCGCACGCGCATGCTGCGCCCCTGAAGCACGGCACATTCGCTCGCGTCAAGCGGCAGATCCTCCAAGCCCTGTTCGCTGCAATGATTCGGCACCATCTCGCGCAGATGCTGAAACCAGAATGCAGAAATCGCAGTCAGGGCATGCCCCTTGCCCGGAATGGGCGTCGGCAACACCACATCGAAGGCCGACAGGCGGTCGGTCGCGACCATCAGCAACTCATCCGTGCCGATTGCATACAGATCGCGCACCTTGCCGCGCTGCACACAAGGCAGACTTTCCAGCTGGGTCTCAAATACGGCGGAATCGTCCATAGGTCTGCTCAGTGATATTCCGTGCGCCCTTCGAATGCCGTCATCAACGTCATCGAATCCAGATACTCCAACTCCCCGCCCGCCGGCACGCCCTGCGCCAGGCGGGTGACGCGAACGTTGTGACGCGCAGCCATCTCGCTGAGCACATGCGCCGTTACATCGCCTTCCACCGTGCTGCCGATCGCCAGGATTAATTCGTCCACCGATTCCGCTTGCAGTCGCGCTTCCAATTGCGGCAGGCCCAACTCTTCCGGCCCCACGCCATCAAGCGGCGAGAGGCGGCCCATCAAGACAAAGTAGCGACCGCGGAAATCCGTGTTGGCTTCCAGCAGGCGCACTTCCACCGGATTCTCAACCACGCACAACTGGTGCGCTTCGCGGTTCGCGTCTGCGCAAATCTTGCACAACTCGTGTTCGGTGAAGTTTCGGCAACGGGCGCAATGGCGAATGTTCTCAAGCGCCTGCGCCAATACCGCTGCCAGCTTGCGCCCGCGCGGACGATCGCGCTCCAGCAAATGGTAGGCCATGCGTTGCGCCGTCTTGACGCCAACTCCCGGCAGGCAGGTTAGGCTCTCGACCAACTGGTCCAGCAAACTGTTTGAATCGTTTGCCATTCAGGATTCCGCGCCCTCGTCGACCGGCAAACTTGCGTTGGGGATTTCGATCTGGTGCGCTCCCATGTCTCGCAGGGCGCGCGGGACAGAAGATTCTTCCAGCTCCTGGCGCGCCTGCTCTTGCTGCTCTTCCTGTACGCGCTGCTGCTGTTGTTGCAGAGTCTCTTGCTCCGCCGCGCCCTGGCGCAAGATGATGCGAAGTTCCCGGCCGAAATGTTGGCACAGCGCCTTCTCCAAATCTTGCCGAGACGCATCCTCCGGCGGATTCTCGGAGGTGCACACCAGATGCAACTCATCTCCATCAATGCGCTCCAGCATGCAGGACTCGGCCAGGATCCGAGGCATTCCGACCAGGCCCATTTGTTGAACCGACTCATTCCAGTCAATCGATTCGCCCCATTCGGCAACCGGCGGCGAGGGCGCGTCTTCTTGCGGTGCGCGGGAAGGCTCTTCGGCGGAAGCAGAATCGGATACCGGCGCGACAGACGGAGACGGCTCAGACGAGGGAGCCGGCGC
>RKRZ01000037.1 GCA_007571105.1 Gammaproteobacteria bacterium | reverse complement strand
AGAAATTAGTGAGGTAGGGATGCGTTGGTGGGAGGTTCGGGAGGGGTCTTCGCATCGTCAAGAGCGCAGTGCGGATTTACTGGAGCGGGGTGGTCTGAAAGCGGCGCATCAAAGCCGCTACCCCCACGAATTCTCAGGCGGGCAGCGTCAACGCATTGCCATCGCCCGGGCGCTTGCCGTTGAGCCGAAGCTCATCGTGTGCGATGAGCCGACCAGCGCTTTAGATGTCACCATTCAGGCGCAGATCCTGAATCTGTTGCAGGAACTGCAGGCGCAGCACAATCTGACGTATCTGTTTATCACGCACAACATTGCCGTTGTGTCCTGGATGGCGCACCGAATGGCGGTGATGCATCAGGGGCGAATTGTCGAGCAGGGTGAGACGGTGGACGTACTGCGCGATTCCCGACACGACTATACGCGTGAATTGCTTGCGGCCGTCCCGCGCCTTTGAGAAGTCGTGCCGGATTGAGAGCGCGTGCGTCGGCGACGAGGTTCGTAATTGCGAACCGCTTCAGTGACATCATCCCAAGGTATTTGTTCGACTTCGTCGTACCGTTGTATGGCTGCCTCGAGCAGGGCAGCAATATTTTGAGGCCCGGAGTCTTGCTTCAGTAGGCCAGCAAGGCCCTGCAAGCCGCCCGATTGGACCTTAGCCTCCAGTCGATGCGGAAGCGCATCTGGATTGTCGGCCGCCAGCGCAAAACGCGTGGCGTGACGAAGTCGGTGTAGCCATTCGGCACAGCGTTTCCCAGCTATCTCGTGAGTGCAACGCACACCTTCCCGGTCGGCCAGATTGAAGCGCCGCATGTGGCAACAGTTGCTGGCGCGTGCGTTAATGGATTTCTCGAAGTGACACCTCTGTGGGTTGACGTGATGATAGGTGTCGCGATACTGAAGTTCGTCCATGGAGTTTGATTATAGGCAAGCAAAAAACTTTGACTCGCATTGGTGCACGATACATTGGGTGTTGAAAGGTGTGAGACTTTCGGTAGAATAAGTTCAACCCTAGCGATTTTCGGGGAAGTAGACGGTGGCTGTAGTTAGTAAAGAGAAAATACTGGAATTTTTGGGGGCAAATAAAGACAAAGCTTTCACTGCAAAAGAAATAGGTGAAGATCTGATACGCAACAATCCCGTAGAGTTTCAGGAAAAGGCAGAAAAACTCAAACAAAGGCCTCAAGCTAAGGATGCTGAACAACAAGTGGCTGCTGAAGTAAGTGCCAGATGCATTACGATCTCGCAAGAGAATCAAGATTTTGAAATTTTGGTAGAAAAACCCAAAAAGTATGTGTTGCGTACATCCTCAACTACGGATATACATGAAGACAATCAAATGGAATCTGAGTCTGAATTCGACTTGTACCCGGTACTGGCTTCCTATTTGCTTGATGCACTAAAGATCTATTCAAAAAGAATTGATGACCGCAGGTCTGGCACGAGAGAGAAGAATAGGGATAAATGGTTGCATCCTGACTTGGTGGGAATGGAAAATCTAACAAGTGGGTGGTCCCACGAGATCGTGAAGGTCGCAGCATCATATCCGGATAGAAAGGCTTTGCTATGGTCTTTTGAGGTCAAACTCTCTTTGGTCGGGTCAAATGTCAGAGAAAGTTACTTTCAGGCTGTCTCCAACTCTTCTTGGGCAAATGTGGGTTACTTGGCAGCTAAAAATATTGCTCTAGGAGCCAAAAATGAAATTGAAACACTAAATTCACTTTATGGAATTGGGCTTTTGAGGATAAATACCGAAAACCATATGGAAAGCGAAGTATTGATTCCTGCTCGACAACGCTTAGAAGTGCATTGGGAAACTTGTGACAGACTTGCTCGACTGAATCCAGACTTTAGAGAATATATCGAGCAAGTTAGTGTATTTCAGCAGACAGGAAATACACAAGCCTTGGAGCTAACCTCGAAAACATTTCAGGAAAGTTAAACTGCAGGTATTGCGGTAACAAAAAACTGCGCTGGCACGAGGAATGCAGAGAGTTGTCTGTGTTAAAATTCGCCCCACAATTGCGTGCCGCGACCGCGAATCCGATGGAGTGGAGAGGCGCGCGTTATCTGTCTTTCGCAGGAGTTTTTTGCGCGAATCATGTCCGAGCACGAAGTTGATGCTGGGCGGCGGCGTTTTCTAACAGCCAGCACGACGTTGGTCGGCGGGACAGGAGCGGTCGTCGCTCTGTGGCCTTTTGTCGCTTCCATGGCACCGAGTGCCAGCGCCCGCACGGCCGGCGCACCGGTTGAAGTGGATGTCAGCCGGATGGAGTGGGGACAGAAAATCGACCTGATCTGGCGCAAGCAGCCGATCTGGATCATTCGCCGCCCGCCGGAAATGGTGGACGTCCTTCCGGAAGAGGCGGATTATCTGCGCGACCCTCATTCCGAGCAGTCGGACCAGCCGACGTTTGCGCAAAATTCCCATCGCTCTTTACGTCCGGAGTTCCTGGTGCTGGTTGGAGTTTGCACGCACCTGGGATGCAACCCGATGTACCGTCCGGATATTGCGCCGGAGGATTTGGGCTCCGATTGGCAAGGCGGGTTTTTCTGTGCCTGTCACGGTTCCCGCTTCGATCTTGCCGGGCGCGTCTATGCCAATGTGCCGGCCAACGCCAACCTGAAAGTACCGCCATACCGTTTTGTTAGCGACAGCCGGATCCTGATTGGCGAGATGCCGACCGAGGAGGATCTCGCTACATGAACGATTCCCGCGTCAGTTTTCTCGGGAGTCTGTTCACTAATGTGTTGGGCTGGGTGGATGCCCGCTTCCCGTTGTCGAAGCTCTGGAATGAGCACCTGGCGCAGTACTACGCGCCCAAAAACTTCAACTTCTGGTATTTCTTCGGCTCCCTGGCCATTCTGGTGCTGGTGATCCAGATTGTCACCGGCATTTTTCTGACCATGCACTACAAGCCTGACGCCGAGCTGGCGTTTGCTTCGGTGGAATACATCATGCGCGATGTGGACTTGGGCTGGCTGATTCGCTACATGCATTCCACGGGCGCCTCGTTCTTCTTTGTCGTGGTCTATCTGCACATGTTTCGCGGCATCATGTACGGCTCCTTCAAGTCGCCGCGTGAATTGATCTGGCTGCTTGGCATGTTTCTGTATATGGCGCTGATGGCGGAAGCCTTCATGGGCTATTTGCTGCCGTGGGGCAACATGTCCTATTGGGGCGCTCAGGTGATCGTCAACCTGTTCAGCACGATTCCTTGGGTCGGGCCGGATTTCGCCATCTGGCTTCGCGGTGATTTTGCGGTCTCCGACGCCACCTTGACCCGCTTCTTTGCCTTGCATGTTGCGGCCGTACCGTTGGCCATTCTGCTTTTGGTGGCGCTGCACATCATGGCGCTGCACGAAGTCGGCTCCAACAATCCCGATGGCATTGAGATCAAGGAACACAAGGATGCCGACGGCAAGCCTTTAGACGGCATCCCCTTTCATCCTTACTACAGCGTCAAGGATTTGTTTGGCGCTGCGGTATTTTTGTTTTTGTTCGCGATCGTGGTGTTTTTCGCCCCCGAAATGGGCGGCTATTTCCTGGAGCCGGACAATTTTGCGCCGGCAGACCCCTTGCTGACGCCGGAACACATCGTGCCGGTGTGGTACTTCACGCCGTTTTATTCAATCCTGCGGGCCATTCCGGACCCGCAATTTGGCGCCTTGGCGATGCTGCTCGCGATTGTCGTACTGTTTTTCCTGCCCTGGATTGATCGCAATCCGGTGAAGTCAATCCGCTATCGCAGTCCGCTGTTCCGCGTCAATCTGATGGTGTTCGTGGTGACCTTTGCGGTGCTCGGTTATCTGGGCTTCAACCCGCCGACGCCGGCGTACAGCGAACTTGCCCTGCGCTTTTCGGAGTTGTACTTCCTGTTCTTCCTGGTGCTGTGGTTCTACAGCCGCCCGAGAAGCGGAACCATACGCTTGGGCACTTTTGTCGTCGCGCTGGGCCTTATCACCTTCTATGATGTGGTGCGCATGGTGGGTGATCTTCAGGCGCTGATACTGATGGGCTGGCTGATTCCTGCGATTTTCCTTGCGGTGACAATCCCGGGCAG
>RKRZ01000016.1 GCA_007571105.1 Gammaproteobacteria bacterium | reverse complement strand
CTTGTATATAGTAAGGGCTTCCTATATGGTCTGATGGTCCAGCATTGCGGCGGGGATTATACCCATTTCCATAGGCGTCCCTTGCAAAACTTCAAGATATTCCAAAGCCGATTTTTGAAGGCAGCCGGCATTTGAGGACGGCAATTACAACACCGAATAAGACATAAGGCCAAGGATCTCGCGCCTGTGCCATGCGCAGTTACCGCATCACGCACCCTCACTATACGTATCGTCGCGATCAAACGCATCGCTTTCCTGCAGGATGAGCACCGTCAGGTTCATTGCCAATGCGGCCAGATGCCACCATGCCGCATTGGCACCCAGGCCCCCCGATGGCAACGGACCCTCTGCCATGCTTTGCTTCAGCGCCGCATAAAGGTTTTTATCGAGGCTGCTCCGCTCATGCGCAAAGCGCACCATTTCCACCGCATCCATAGCCAATCCGGCATCGCCCGGTGCCGCGGGCTTTGGGTTCGGCATATTGCTTATGTACATCGAAAGCCGATACGCAGGCTGACCATCCCGAGCCATGCACTCATCATGGCCAAGACCGAACTCTCCAGGCAGAGCATAGCGCGTGCCCACAAAGCGCCATGCTTCAGACTCCGAACGCTGCAGCGCCCATGCTGGCACATGGTTCAACTCAGCGCACTCCAAGCTCGACTTTGCACTTTTCTCCGGCCGCACCATCTGCCAGCGCTGCGCGGCAGTGCGTTCAATCTCGTCGCGAAATTCTTCTATTTCCTGTTGCGCTCCAATCACAAAATCAACCATGCCAAAGCGGCGCAAGTTTTCCGTGCGTGATTCCGGATTCTGACAAAAGTCCATCAAGGCATGGTGATCTGACGCAATATCGCAGCGTAAGGTCAGGTGCGTTACCGATTCCGGAAGGCTCGCCATCACTTGCTCCAGCAACTCCAGTTTGCCGGCGGATTCCAATATGTCGCCGGCGCATAACTTGCTGCCCAGCACTAACTCCAATTCCGGGCAGAATACCAACAACGCCTGATAGCCGCGCTCTCCCGCAAGCAACTCAGCCCTGGAAACTTCCCGTCCCTCGGAAGTCAGCACCACCGCGCCCACGTCCAGCGTCAGTGCGTCCAAGTTCCTCCATTTCTGCAATTGATGAACTAAACGTTGATTGATCGCCGCAAAAAGTTGCAGGTTTTGAGCAGCAGTCCCTGGCTGTGGAAATGTGCCAGCCATTCAAGCACAGAGCTTTCTGAAGGAAAGCAACGCTGGCGACCGCCGAGCCGATAAAAGCGCCGCCTTACCTTTCCTTTCGAGAGGCCTAATACCTGAGATTCATACTTGCGGTACACCCAGCACAGGCCTGAGTCTTGCTCAAGTTCTTCAATATCTGATATTCGACCGCGACCCAACAGATGCAGCAACAGCACACTCAGGATCATCTGGCCATCGGTCCATCCTTGCCCTTCAGCAATCGAGAATGGCAAATCCTGCAATGCTCGACTTTGGCATAAGGACTCCAGCGATAATATGGCACTAGCCCGGCCGGTCATGTGTTCAGGACTAAAAAGGGAGGGCTCGACGCTTACGGCGAACGATGGCTTCGGTTTAGGCATAAATGGTTCGCTTCGGTTGGCTTTGTGCCGCAGGGCAAGGTTTCGCGGGGCTATTGTAGTGATGCTCTGTTTCAGATGCTTCTGAGCTGATGCATCGATAGGGAGCGGCGTGTTTCATAGAAAAGCATCTGCCTCTCTGTGCAATAATCCCCTCAAACCGGATAATCGGCCAAACAATGGGAGCAACCCAATGTCCTTGTTATCCCTCCGCTGGCTCTTTCGCCGTGCCTTCAGACGCGCCGTATATGTGCCGCGGCCTTGGCGTGCACTGGGCCGGCTACGCCTTGGCAGTGTCATTGTTGGGAAGGCCTATGTTACCGATGGGGACGGAATCCGGGTGTCCAGGCAGGAGATAAGGTTCTCCGGGCTCGATGCGCCGGAATGGGATCAACCGGCAAAGCGCCAGAATGGTGACTGGTTCGCTCACGGCCAGCAGGTGAAGAGCGCGTTGATTGGCAAGATCGGCGGCAGACTAGTTCATGTCGAGATTGAAGGGTACGACCGGTTTGGCCGCGCTCTCGGAATCGTAACCTGCGACGGCCAAGACATCGGCGAATGGCTAGTTCGCGAAGGACATGCTATCGCCGCCTATGGCAAGCGTTACAGGCATGTTGAGCGTGAAGCGAAGAGAGCAAGACGGGGCATGTGGGCGCATGATGTGAACATCGATCCGCGTACTTGGCGACACCGGCAATAGAGGATCACTTGAAAGCGGATATGAGAAACTCCTCTGTGGCCTTCCTCACCTCATTGCGTAATATGCTTCGGCATCATTATCGCTGAGCTATGTCGCATGCTACAATCCGATAATAATGAATCTGATATAGGCCGGAAACAATACCGTGCACACCAAACTGTCTATTTCGTTACCCTCATCCTAGCCGCGCAATCGTCTTTTGCCACCGAATGGCATGAGGTTCGCGAAGACTGGAATACTACTGAATCAATAGAGACGGTGCGGACAGAACGGGCATTGCGGCCGGGCAAGGAAACGCTGCAGACGCTGGAAATAGAGAAGAGGCGTATCGATAATATGACTGCCTTGATGGAATTCAACCGCAAGCTTTTGGGCAGGGTTAATAAACTTCTTGACAAAGGTCTTTCCACCATTAAGAACGAAATTCTGTATGCTAAAAAGAATCCGAGAGTAAAAATCGACAGGAACTTTTTGAGGTCTACTACTCGCATAGCCTATATGATTACGCGTAAACAATTATTGTTTGTGACCAATAATTTAAAAGAAGAAAGGGAGTTGGCGTTGGCGCATTATGAAAGCATTTGGGAAATGGGGACTGTTATAAATGGAACGCCAATATGGGAAATGGTAGGCCCTGATGGGATAGCAACGGTAGAACATCTTGATGCGATAGAGAGAGCAATTGGACAGACTTTTAATCTCGTAACAGATTAAGATGAGGTGAGAGCAGACAGGCATATTGCTACCGGGGTCGATTGCGCCTCGCAGTGGATGCCGAGTTTGTAATACGAATTCAGAGGTGACCGAAAAGCACTAAAAGATAACTCAGATGCTATCCGAGTTCTAGGTCATACAGGACTTTTTATGGGAATTATCTAGATTAGTTGACAAGAGCACCTTCAGCGTTCCTCAATTACGGGTTTGCCATTGCGCCTCACGCGCATGACAAATTTTCGTTTTAGGTCAGCCTTTGTGTGCTTCGGTCGCTTATGCGGTACAGCATCCATGTTCAGCAAGGTGCGCATGGCTTTATCCAGTTTGTCTTGCCGCGTTCAGCCTCATCCTGTATGAGAAATCGCCGCCCCTCATTTCACCCCCATTCTGCTATGAGAAAAGACTTAATGATTTAACATAGGTCACAAACAAAATTTTGTCCTTCGGATAGCGGTGACCCAGTTCAGCGGCACGATGAAGCGCAATCACTGTCTTGCCTGTTCCTGCACCCCCACGAATACGCGCTTCTCTGCTATATCGCCTCTGAGCTAGTGGCTTCTGGTCCGGATGCAGAAAGAGCATCCATTCATCCATAGTTGAAAACTTTTTAAGTTGAGCCCCCAACTTGGCATCAGTCTCGAGATCAAAACAGTCTGTGGCTTGCAAATCTGTATGGAATTTTTGCCTCTTTGACCACTGATAAGCATCATTGTGATGCCCCATGTGCACGAGCATTACATCTTCCGGAGTTTGAAGATCCGGTTCCACTGCCAAAATAACTCGCAATTCTTTCGAGGCCCGTATCGAACAATGGTTTCGATTGCCTGTACTCCCAACGATCTCAAAGTTGAGCCCCGGATGTTGTGGATTTTGAGTGAACTTGGTTACTGCTTCATGGCAACGCTTTTTGTCAGCGTCGCTAAGTTTCGACTGATGGAACGTGCGTGCGTAATGGACTTTCATGCGACATATTGTGGGTATTTTTCGTACCAGTGTTAACAAACAAGCAGTTCAAAGGTCGCCTGCCTTATTTTTTGATGGTTCAACTAGAGTTAAATCATATGCAATA
>RKRZ01000017.1 GCA_007571105.1 Gammaproteobacteria bacterium | reverse complement strand
CCAGTGAATGGGCGGCAGTTTCGCAAAGCAAAACTTATAGTGAGGTTATAGATAATGATTACAGCAGAAGAGATGCAAGCGCATCTAGTAGAAAAGTCGTCTGCAGACCACGAGTTTCGCAGACAGCTCATTGAAGACCCCAAGAGTGTCCTGATCCAGGAATTTGGTATTGAGATTCCTGACAGCATGAAGATCACCGTCCACGAGAATACAGTCGAGGACGTGCATCTTGCACTGCCGGCCAAGAATGAACTGACGGTCGAGCAGTTGGAAGCTGTTTGCGCTGGACTGACTTGCTGCGGTTGTTGAGTAGGTTATGCCCGCTTCGACACTGATAAAGTGGTGTCTGGAGTGAAGGCATATGCAAGCAGGGAGCCCTCAGGGTTCGAGGTCTTAGGATTGTCGAACTTTGAGGGTCCCTCTTTTTTAGCATTTATAATCTGTCGGGCCGGACGATTTCGGCTCCTTAAATTCAAGCCTCTTTAAATTTTGTCGGGCGAGTGACTATGGCAGACAAGGCCAATAGCGACACATCGTCCTTTGAATCCCAATTCGCACAACGGGTTGTTTCAGCCCGCTGGCGAGTCATTGCGGCGACGCTGGCGCTGGTGGCACTGGCGACCTCCGGCGTCCAATTTCTTACGCTTTCCACAAACTACCGTATGTTCTTCGATGAGAACAATCCCGAACTTCAGGCATTTGACGCATTGGAGGCGGCTTATGGGAAGAGCGACAGCGTCATTTTTGTGGTGGCGCCAGAAGATGGCGACACCTTCTCCAGAGAGGCATTGGCGGCAACGCTATGGTTGACTGAGCGCGGCTGGCACGTTCCATATTCGACACGGGTCGATTCGCTTGCCAATTTTCAGCACACGACGGTCGTGGACGATGATTTGTCGGTAAGCGATTTTGTGAAGTCGGAGATGTTGGACAGTGCCGATGAGCGTAACCGGATTCGTGAAACAGCCTTGTCGGATCCCCGGCTGGTGGGCAATTTGCTGGCGCGTGATGGCGGCGTCAGTGCCGTCCAAGTCACCGTCGCACTGCCGGAGGAAGCGCAGGTGATCCGGGTCCCAGAAATTGAGGCATTTTCGCGTGCGCTTGCTGTCAAGACAGAGGAGAAATTTCCAGGCATCGACATCCGCTTGGTGGGCACCGTAATTATCAGCCACGCGTTTGCCCAGGCTGCTCTCGACAGCCAGAAGATTTTTATACCGTTGTGCTTTCTCATCATGGCATTGGTTTTGACCGTCCTGACGCGAAGGCTCAGCGGCGTTGTGGGCATCATGATCATGATGATCTTGTCGGTGATTTCAGCAATGGGCCTGGGAGGCTGGGTGGGTCTGCCATTTTCGCCGTTTGTGTCGGCAGCACCGACAATCATCCTGATGATTGTGGTGGCCAACTGCGTCCATCTCCTTGTTACGGCACAACAGCGCCTGAAGGCCGGGGATTCGAAAGATATCGCCATTGCAGAGGCGATTCGAGTCAACTTGTATCCCATCTTTCTGGCCAGTGCAACGACGGCGCTTGGATTTTTCTCGCTGAACTTTGCGGAAGTGCCTCCGCATCGACATTTAGGGACTTTTGTTGGGTTTGGCATTTTGGTTTCATTTGCGCTCTCGGTTACGTTATTGCCGGCACTGCTTTCGCTGTTTCCAATCCGAGCTTCAAAGGAAAAATCAGCAGAACATCACGATGCACTGATGGGCATGATTTCAGAGTTCGTCTTGGGCAATCAGAAGGCGCTGTTGTTTGGTTTGTTTGGCGTTGTCCTGGCAATGGCGGCCGTTATTCCGCGCAACGAGTTGAATGACGTGATGGTGCACTTTTTTGACGAGAGAATGGAATTTCGTCAAGACACGGATTTTGTGGATGAGAACTTGAGCGGGAATACGGTGCTTGAGTACTCCGTCATCTCGCCGGATGGCATCACAAGCCCAACATTCCTGTCAGACGTGTCAGACTTTACCGCATGGCTCCGGGACCAGCCGGAGGTTCGGCATGTAGGGGTCATTACCGACACCTTCAAGCACATCAATCAGATTATGCACGGGGGGGCTTCGGAGGCGTACCGGCTTCCGGAAAGCCGCGACCTAACCGCACAGTACATGTTGCTCTACGAACTCTCGCTACCCTTTGGCCTCGACCTGAACAATCAGGTTGATCTGGACAGAGTATCGGCGCGTGTGACGGTCACTGCCGAGACCCTTTCTTCGCAGGAGGTGCTCGCACTGGACCGGCGTGCAGAGGACTGGCTGCGCGACAACACGGCATATGTGAATGAGGCCAAAGGTTCTGGCCCGTCGTTGTTATTTGCGCATATGGGTCTTCGCAACATCAAATCGATGCTGGGCGGTACCGCATTGGTACTCTTGGGGATCTCGCTCATCCTGATTCTGGCGTTTCGCTCATTCCGCCTGGGCACGGTGAGTCTGGTGCCTAATTTTGTTCCTGCAGTGATCGGTTTTGGGGTTTGGGGATTGACGGTAGGAGAGATTGGCGCATCCTTGTCCGTCGTCGTTGCCATGACGGTGGGGATCGTGGTGGACGATACGGTGCATTTCCTGAGCAAATATCAGCGGGCGCGGCTCGAATATGGCTTTAGTCCCGAAGATGCGGTATCGCATGCATTTCAGACGGTCGGGCGAGCCGTCTTTACAACCACGCTGGTTCTGGTGGCAGGGTTCTTAATATTGCTGCTCGCCCCATTTATTCCTACGGCCCAAGTCGGTTTGCTGACCGCGCTGATCATTGGGTTTGCGCTGGTCTTCGACTTTCTGCTTTTGCCCCCCTTGCTGATTGCAACGGACAGGTATGCTCAGGCCTCACCGACAGCGACCGGGTAGGCGTGTCCTCTGTTACTATAATGAGAGTGGACGGCCTTTTGTTACGAGTTTCAGATTATGACACCCCGCATTACTTGCTATAACTGCGCAGTTCTCGAGACCTCAGGGGTGTCGTGGTTGTTGGATGTCAGCTTGTTCGACTGGTTGAGTTCGAGAAAAGACAGGCTGGCGGCGCAGTGCATGTGGAGGAAACTATCATGAGCGAGATGGGAAATACGGCGTCAGCCGCTGTGGCAGAACCCGGGATGATCGAACCGTCGATTTCGAATGCGCTTCCTCATTTGATACCGGTTGTGGTTTTCCCGATGCTCCTCCTCGCCGCCACTTTTGGAGGCTGGTGGATTGCGGTTCCTCTCCTTTTCTTTGCTGTCGGGCCAATATTGGAGAATGCCCTCGGCATCGATGGAAGGAATATGGATCCGAAGACGACTTCGGAAAGCAGCCTGTTGTTGTACATGCTGCCCGTTTGGCTCTATGGCGTGCTCTGGCCCATCACTTTCGTCTACACGCTTTGGCAGATGTTTGTCGTAGGTCATTTGGCGGTTTGGGAATGTGTGCTGTTGGTGTATCTGTTGGCCGTTGAAGCCCAAGCCATCTTCATTGCAGGACACGAATTGGTCCATCGGCGTTCGCGGTGGGAGCGGTATCTTGGCGAATTGCTTCTCGCCTCCGGCTCGTATCCTCACTATGCCACCGAGCATGTCTATATTCACCATGTGTATGCAGGGACGGCATTGGATGTGGGTTCGGCCGCCAAAGGCCAAAGCCTGTGGTGGTATTTCCCTCGCGAACTAAAAGCGAATTTGCTGGGCGCCTGGGAAGTCGTCAGCACACGGATGGCGCGCCGCCATTTGCCCATATGGCATTACAGCAATCCATTCTGGCGTTATGGCCTCGAGACTTTAGGCTGGTATGTATTTATCTATTGGATGGCCGGATGGTGGGGCGTTCTGGTTTACGCGATTCTGTGTTTCGGTGTTATCTTGTCGATGAAGATAAGCAATTACTTCCAGCACTATGGGTTGCGTCGAGTTCGCCTGCCTAACGGCAACTTTGAAAAGGTCATGCCGCGGCATTCGTGGACAGCCGATTGGAAATACAGCAACTGGGTATTTTTCAAGGTGCAACGCCATGCGGATCATCATGCCGTGTCGAGTCGGCGCTATCCGTTGTTGCAGCACTACGGAGAAGATGAGTCTCCTCAGTTGCCGGGCAACTATGGCCAGATGATTAATTTGGCCATGCGACCAAAGCGTTGGTTCGCAAAAATGGATCCTTTGGTAGATGAGTGGCGCGAACGTTTTTACCCGGAAATCGAAGATTGGAGCGCTTACGACAGCCCGGTCGCACAGGCGCGTCCAGAGGCATTCGATGCCATTGTCGAAATTTTCAGCCTGTCACCATATCTCGCTCATGCAATCGAGCGGACTCCGGAATTGCTGGATCGATTGAAAGTTCGGGAATTTACTGATCTTGAGATTCCAGAAGGGTTCGGCCCGGATATGGAGACTGAGAAAATTGCCCGCCAAGGTCTTGCGCGGTTGTATTGGACTCGCGAATTGGGCGTGGCGGAAATGAAGGAGCAAATCGCTGAACTTCAGATGCAGGATGCTGAGGATGCCGCAGACACGGTGCGCAACTGGTCGAACGATAAGGCATTCCAGATCGGCATGCACACGCTGCGAGGCAATTTGTCACCGAGGGAGGCGGGGGTTGCGCTCGCCAATGTTGCGGAAGCATCTATTGATGCGGTTCTTATGGCTGTTCTGGAAGATGATATGGACCGGCACTATGAAGCTGCCGACAGCACCGTAGCTGCGATCGTCTTGGGAGATGTGGCGAGTCGAGAAGTCGCCCCCCGTACCGCGCTTGAGATCATGTTCATTCATGAAGGAGGTTCCGCAGAACACTTTCGTGGTCTGAGCGAACGTTTCTATGAAGCGCTCGGCATGCTGACGCAGAAAAGCCTGCTGTTTGCGCCGCTTTCTAAGAAACAGAAAAAGCGTGCTTCGTGGGCACTGCCTGATTTCATAGAGCATCATCGGACCTCGGCCCAGGCGGCAGAGCTTCTGGAGTTGACGCGAGCCCGGTGCATTTTCACCCGTGGAGACTCGCAAATTGAATCTCGCTTCAATCAGGCCCGAAGTGAAATTCTCCAGCAGGGGGCAGCAAGAGATGCGTTGATTGCAGAGCTTGAAAAGAAAGTTGCGAACATGCCTGAGTCCGATTCTGCGCCTTTTCCGGATATGCAGCAAGGACTGCAGAATGTCGAAAATGCGGCACGGAGTTTGCAATTGAAGCATTCAACAGAGATCGATGCTGAGGATGCGGCCTCCATTTTTGAAACGGCACGAGTGCGGAGCTGGGTCTCCGAGGAAAATGCACAGCAGTTGACCGAAGCCGCCCGTATGTGGCGCAATTTGCACGGGATGCAGCGGCTGATTATGGAAGACGATACGGCAATCGAAACCCTCACGAACAAGGCTAAGGCTGCTCTGGCGGAATCTTGCGGACAAGAGGATTTTGACGCGCTGACTGCGTCGGCTCGCAAAACGGCAGACGAGGGAAGACTGACGGCTGTGACGCTACAGTAAAGCTGGCACTTTTCTTTGACTGGACGCTTTGCGAGCCTCATGAACCCGCGTGACCTAATGCTTCGCGTCTAGTGCATTGACGAAACCCACATACTCGTTCGCCGCAGGAAGCTTTAGGAATACAGCCCGGTGATAGCAGGTCAGAAGCGGCATGCATGCCGCATGGTAATTGTGAGATGTTGAAGAAAACCGTTGCCGACAATGATCCGGTGGTGCGTCCGGCTCTGAGACCCCACCTTGAATTTCGGGTAATTGGCGATGGGCAGGTATTGCTGGTTTCCGAGGCTTTTAACATCTTGTTGCATGGAGAGGCTTATGTAGACCTTTTGCCACTCCTCGATGGCTCTCGATCGCAGGACGAGATTGGTAAAGTTCTCGAGGGGGCGCATCCGGAGGAGACGATAGGTGCGGCGCTGGATTTTTTGACAGCAGAGGAATATCTTGTCTCTGGCGAGCACACGCTGGACCAAGGAAGAGCAGCATTCTGGTCATCACTGGGAGCTTCTCCTTGCTGGGCTGAAGAGCAATTGCGCAACGCGCAGGTTGAGTTGCATGGGGACGATGGTCGCCTTGCCAAATGGCTGGATTCTCTGGGAGTTGCGATGGACTCTTCTGACGAACAGGCGCTTTCTGTTTTTGTTTGTGCCGACTACTTGGATGACGAATTTGCCGACATCAACCGCCAGCAACTGGCTTCAGGCGCACCTTGGACGCTGGTTCGCCCTACAGGAATACAGCCTTTGTTTGGTCCGGTCTTCCAGGCCGGAGAGAAAGAGCCGTGTTGGGCCTGTCTGACCCACCGTTTGCGTAACCATCAGGAAGTACATTCTTTTTTGCGCAATTTTGGAGACGAAGACGCAATTTTCCGTCCCAATGTCGCGGAGCCAGCAGTGTTGGACGCTGTCTATGGACTCATTGCTACGGAGATCGCCAAATGGCTGGTTCTCGGACCCTCGGCGCCGCTTCACAAACATGTGATCTCACTGGATACGGCCCATGTGAAATGCAACTCCCACCCGGTTATGCACCGGCCACAATGCAGAGTGTGCGGGAACGAAGTCTATTACCGTTCTGACCGTCCTGCTTCTCCAATTCGTTTGCAGGCAAGTCCGAAAGGAGTGCGCAATAGCGGAGGAGTGCGCACGGCATCACCGACTGAAACAATTGCGAAATATCGCCATCTGATCAGCCCCATCAGTGGAATTGTCACCTGGCTTGCGCGCACAACAGAGGAAACCGACCCTTGGCTGCATGTCCATTGGGCAGGGAGCAACATGGCGCTACGGATTAAAAGCCTGAGTTCGTTACGGCGCAGTTTGCGTAGCAAGAGTGCCGGCAAGGGAAGCACGGCGCAACAGTCCGAGGTCAGTGCTCTTTGTGAAGCTGTCGAGCGCTATTCTTCTGCCTATCAGGGCGATGAGATTCGATGCTCGAAGCGTTGGGTGGATTTTTTGGATGCCGGGGATGAGGAAGCCATTCACCCGAACGACGTCCAGTTATTTAGCGATTGGCAACTGGACCACGCAGATGAAATCAATGGGCGTGGTCATCCTTACAACGTGGTGCCGCTGCGACTGGACCCAGAGAAGGAACTGGACTGGTCTCCGGTATGGTCGTTGACCCAAGAGCGGCATCGCTATCTTCCTACGTCCATTCTTTATGGAATGACTCCAGAAGAACGCGGGACGGCAGGGCTTTGGGCTGATTCAAATGGCTGCGCCGCAGGCAACACACTGGAAGAAGCGATTTTGCAGGGGTTTTTTGAGTTAGTGGAACGTGATGCTTTTGCAATCTGGTGGTATAACTGCCTCTCTGTTCCCGGTGTCGATCTTGAGAGTTTTGATGACAGTTATCTGGCGTCGGCTCCCGGCTACTATCGTGAGCAGAATCGCGATATGTGGGTGTTGGATCTGACTTGCGATCTTGGCATTCCGGTTTTTGTTGCCTTATCGCGTCGGACTGATGGCCAGGTTGAGGACATTATCTATGGCGCAGGAGCACATCTCGATCCGCACATTGCGCTCTTGCGGGCCGTGTGTGAATTGAATCAAGCTTTGACCTGGGTGCCGCGCCACGGCGACGGCAACCCTCGCTATGGGATTGATGATCCCATGTGCTTGAAGTGGTGGAAGAATGAGAAATTGGCAGAACACCCTTATTTAGCTCCAGCATTTGATGTGGCATCGCGCGTTCGCTCAGACTACACGTTTTCCGATACAACGGATTTGCGGGAAGATGTCGAATGCTGCCGCACATTGATCGAAGCCAAGGGCATGGAGTTTTTGGTGCTTGATCAAACTCGTCCCGACATCGGCATGCCGGTCGCCCGTGTAATTGTCCCTGGCCTTCGCCACTTCTGGGAGCGTTATGCGCCGGGGCGTCTCTATGATGTGCCTGTAGAGCGTGGTTGGAAAGAAACGCCTCTGAAGGAGACGGAGCTGAATCCGGCCCCAGTCATTGTGTGAGTTGAATCTTGCGCGCCTATGTGACTGAATTGCCATGTTACAATTTTGGCCATTTAAAACCAAGTCTTTAAGTTATGGATTTAAAAGAAAAAGTAGCTCTTGCCGAAGCTGAATTCGGTAATATGGCAGATTCGTATGCCGGAATACTGGAGCAGCTTCGAAGCCGTATTCCCTCTGCGCTGATTGACGATTCAGGATGGGACCAAATTCGCGAATGTGCGCAAGAAATTCCTCCAACAGTGGCTACATTTCCGTTTGGATTTGAGATTCCGATCCATGAGCAGGAAGCGAGAGCAAATTTTGGGATTTCAGTTCATGGGCTGAGTGAATCAGCGGTGTACTATAAGGAGCGAGGGCAGTCTGCTGATGCAAATTCTCCTGCAGCGGCTCTTGCGGGATTATTGCGCAAGATGACAACGGATGCGCCCGTTTGGGAAATCGTTGCGCCCAAAATGGTGCTGGAATACGATGTCGCAAGAACCGAAGATGGAACGCGACCGGCACCGGCGATATTCATAAGACCTTCTGAGCGACCCATCGTCGGCGGTAGCGAAAGAACTGAAGACTTGGGCACTGTGCTCGAGACAATTTTTTCAGGCGCTGGCTGGGACCCCACTCCTGAAGAGGTTCAGCAGGCTGTGCGGGTGTATCGGGCGCAAAAAGATGACAGTACGCGAATCGGCTCTTTTAGTGTTTTCCCGTCAGGCAAGAGAGGGGTTAGACTTACTGTGGGAAGTTTTCAGAATATGCATGAAATAAAAGAATTTTTAGAACGCTGCGAATGGTCTGGGGAAACTTCGAATATCACTTCGATAGTGGAACGCTTAAAAGAGAAAAAAGCCTTCGTTAGCTTGGGGATTGACGTTGATGTCACAGCAGACGGACCGGAGCCCACGTTTGGACTGATTTTTGCTCCAAAAGTTCGGCCTGCCAACACTCCGGAGTATTGGATTGACCGTCCGAATCTATGGACTCCTTTCTTTGATTGTTTGCGTGAATTGAATCTTGCCGTTCCGGAGAAGTTGCTGGCACTGGCTGATCGAACTTGGGGAGCTGAACGCGTGCTCTATAGCTCCGGGACGTTGATCATTCTTTGGCTGGTTCACCATGTTAAATTTGTAGTTCGCCAGGACCAAATCGAAGAGGTCAACGCGTACCCGTTCTTTCTAATGTGTCCCATGGGCAAGGACTCGAAATTTTTCGAAAACCTTGATTTCCTGTGATTGCGTTTGGGGGCGTGAATTCATAAAGTAAAAATGGCTGCCGAAGCTGGACTTGCTGGTGAGGCGAACTCATTCGCTGAAGTCCTGAAACAATTTAGGGACCGTGTTTCTCCGGTTCTGATTGATGATTCATGGTGGAATCAGATTCTTGAATGCGCGCAGGGAATTCCTGCGGCAGTCGCCACATTTCCATTTGGGTTTGAGATCCCGCTGCATGAGCAGGAAGCGAAAGCAGACTTGGGGGTTTCCGTCTTTGGGCTGACCGAGTCAGCCGCATACTACAAGCAGCAAGGGCAGGTTGCCGATGCAAGTTCTCCAGCAGCGGCTTGTGCAGAGTTGTTGCGCCAAATGGAATCCGATGATGCACCTATTTGCGAGATCGTCGGTCGAAAAATGATGCTGGAATACGATGTCGCATCGGCGCAAAATGGAGCACAACCAGCACCCGGGATATTCCTTCGGCCTTCTGAGCGACCAATCACAGGCGATGGCGAACGAGTGGAAGACATCTCCACTGTTCTTGATGCAATTGTTACAGGCGCCGGCTGGGATTCTGATCCTGAAGAGCTTCGGCATCTCACCCGAGTATGTCAGGCACAAGAGGGGGGAGGTACGTGTATCGGATCTATTGGTGTTTTCCCATCGCGCAAAAGGGCGATTCGGCTTTTGCTTGGAAGCTTTCAAAATTGGCAGGACTTGCGGGATTTTTTGACGCGATCTGGATGGCCTGGCCAAGACACCGGCATAGCTTCAGCGGTAAAACATTTCGAAGAGAAAGGCGTCGCCATGCACATGGGGGTCAATCTTGATGTCACAGCAGACGGGCCGGGCCCTAGATTGGGAGTGAGTTTTTCACCCAAGATGCGTTACGCAGATGATCCGAATTACTGGGTTGATAGTCCTGATTTGTGGGCTCCTTTTATTGATTGTTTGCGTGGGATGGACCTTGTCGTTCCCGAGAAACTGTCCGCGCTGGCTGAGCGTGTCTCGGGAGCCGAAGTCTTACACGATCATTCTGGCTCCGTGATACTCGTTTGGCTCATTCACCACATCAAATTTTCGGTTCGCCAAGGCCAGATTGATCAAATCAAGGCGTATCCCTTCTTCATGATGCGTTCCATGAAAAGGACCTGAGAGGGGGTTATGAATTTAGAAGAAAAGCTTGCTTCAGCTGCAATTGAGATGGGCAGCATGGCAGACTCGCTTGCGGAAATATTGGAGCAATTAAGAGGTCGTATTTCTCCTGCATTGATCGACGACACATGGTGGGAGTTGGTTCTCAGGTGTGCCCGAGAACTTCCTGCGGCAATTGCAGCATTTCCATTTGGATTTGAAATTCCGTTGCACGAACCGGAAGCGAAAGCAGACTTTGGAGTCTCGGTACTGGGTCGCACTGAGCCCGCAGCGTTCTATAAGCAGCTAGGGCAATCTGCTGATGCAGGCTCTCCCGCTGTGGCGCTTGCATGGCTAGTGCGTGAAATGGAATCTGATGATGCGGCCATCCACGAAATTGTAAGCCGGAAAATGATGCTGGAATACGACATCGCATCAGCGCTGAGCGGAACTCAGCCGGAACCCGGGATCTTTATCCGGCCGTCTGCCCGCCCGCTAGTCGGCGGCGATGAGCGGGACGAGGATATTAATACTGTCCTCGATGCAATTGCTGCTGGGGCCGGTTGGCAGGTGGAATCTGGTGAGCGCCGACATACCGTACAGGTGTATCGGGCACTAAAAGACGACAGCACGTGGCTTGAATCTTTTGGCGCGTTTCCATCGCGTGAAAGGGCTATCCGACTGGCCGTAGGAGGCTTTCGGACTCTATCCGACATACAGGAATTCTTGGAGCGCTCCGGGTGGTCTGGGCAGACCGCAAGCATGGCTGAGGCTGTAGAACCGTTCCAAAAAAAGAATGCTTTCGCCTGCGTCACGGTTCATCTCGATGTTACCGCAGACGGGTTAGGTCCCACACTGGGGTTGAGTTTTATGCCGAAGGTAAGGGTCGAAAGCGATCCCAATTATTGGATTGATGATCCCCGCATGTGGGTTCCATTTCTGGATTGTCTGCGTCAGATAGACTTTCTCGTGCCCAGCAAGTTATCTGCATTGGATGATTGGTCTGCAGGAGCTGAAATATTGCATTATCGTTCCAGTTCCTTGGTGCTCATGTGGCTCATTCATCACGTCAAAATGGTGATTGACCAGGATAAGGTTGAAAAGATCAAGGCATATCCCTTCTTTCTGATGCATCCTATGGGGAAAGGAGAGATCCCTTCTGACTGATTTTTGTCTAGGTAGTCTCAGTTTTCTTCGCAGATTCCACACCATCGTGCCAGTCCCGGAAGTGGTTTTTGTGCGTATCTAAATAAGCCCCCGGCTTCATATGTTTGTCGTAGAAATCAAGATCGAGATGATGGGCTTGAATGATGAGGGTCAACTGGATGGGATCAATAGTAGCGGGAAACTTCCCGAATGTGTCCAGGATGTATCCACAGATGTCCTTGACGCATTGGATGCCTTCCGGTGACGCTGGAGTCGTCGCAGCGTCAAACTCTGCGTTGGGTGTGTTATGTGGCTTGACCATTCCCCGCGCTTCCCAACCATCCATGTTCATTGTCACCTCCTCAATTGCAGCATCAACGGCAGCGTTCATATCAGGGAAATAAGGCGGGCACAATGCCTCGAAAACGCCGTCACGGCCTACGGGCACAGGATACAGTTCGGAACTGGCCCGGATGAATCGAAAACCGAGTCCGCGACAGGTGGGGGTTCCCCCAAGGACCACAAGAGGCGTAAATCCTCCGTATACCCAACCACCCAGCCCCATCGCTTGCATTGCTAAAGCCATCAATTGGCTGATGAATGCCCCCTCAGCCAATATCCCATCAGACAGCATCTTTTCGAGTCGGGAGAGGGGGAGAACCTTGGTTTTCGACAGGACCCCATTGTCCACCCATTTTTGATTGCCGCAGGCGCGCATGCCGTTTCTGTCGTCGACGATGTAACAGCCACCGTCTTGAGCATTATTCCCAACAACGGGGTCACAAAAATTCAAAATCAGTTTGATCATGTCCTTCGTGACGTCGACAACGGGCATGAATAAAGTCGTACCTGGCTTGTTGCAAACCCACTGGTTATGCAGCCAGACGGCCGGCTCTACTCCAGGGAGATCCATGCGCCCGTCATCCAATTTCTCTACACAGGCTTCGTAAAACCCGAGCACTTTTTCGTGGTCGTCCAGGTCTCCGTACTCTTGCATCTGAGTTATCGATGTCTGATCAGACTTCACGACGTAGACGCCGTGGTCATTTGTGAAGAAGAGGCGAGTGCGGAGAGAGCCCATGGCAGACGGATAGGGTTTGCCGATGGTCCTTACCATGCTGCCGGGAAGTTCCATTTCCGCTAGAACCGGGCCGGTTGTGGCTGTCGCTGCAGCCACCAGCATCGCGGTTTCAAGAGAATCCAATCCGACAGGCTCTTTGTCGGATCGATAAGGGAAAGGCCCTTTAGTCATTTCCATGCCGAGGCCGAAACGCCGCGATCTGCGCCCCATGATCGCGTCGAACAAGGGGTAGTCCCACGCTGCTTCTGCTTGAGGGGGTAGCCCTTGTGGCTTTTTATCACCCATCCGTCGTACTCCTCATCTCCAATCTCCGGCCAAACACTGTTGTGTCGCTGAATTATAGGTTACATTCTTGGGTGTTTTCCCTGCCATGATGGGCTCGGTTGAAATCGAGGAGGGGAGCCGCAATATGCTGTGGGGGGTTCCACCGTCTGCATCTCTATTGACTTTACTATAAAATTCGGGGCGGCTGCGTTGCCATCTAATTCTCAACGATTTCAGCATAAACCATGCCAATGTTTGGTCCATTTCGTGGAGAAGCTGCTGCCAGCAGAAGTGAGCGGCAACAATTAGATCATCTGTTGCGCGTCACCGCACCCCATGAACGGGCCGTACTCGCTGGTGCTGGCTTGGTGTTGCTGGCATTTCTTGTTTGGGCATTTGCCGGCAGCATTGTGCGCAATATTTCCCTTGATGGAGCCTTGGTTGGGCAGGGGCACCGGCATGAAGTCGCGATACTGGAGTCCGGGCATTTGTTGGAATTTCAAGTCGAGCCAGGAGCTCACGTTGAGGCAGGAGAGACAATTGCCCGGCAAACCGCACCGGACTTGGAACATGAAATATCGCTATTGCGCGACCGTGTGGATTTGCTTGTAGCGGAGGTTGGACAGGCTGGGATTGATGGTGGCGCGGTGCATTCGCTATTAGAATCCTCTCGTGTCGCTTTGCTTCAATTAGAAGCTCGGCGAACTGCACGGACGCTGATTACCAGCCCTGTTGCGGGTGAAGTCACTGCGCTTCGTGGGATTCCTGGAGATTATATGCCGGCCGGCACAATTATTGCGCAATTGCGAACCCAGAACACGCAACCCCACCAGGCTGTGTTGCGTGTTGCAAATGAAGTGGCACAACGGATTAAACCAGGGATGCCTGCTGAAGTTGAATACGCGACATCGGAAGGGACGACCAGCCGCATAACTGGCGAAGTTGTGTCCGTGACCGTTGGCCCATCGCCCCAGTGGTTGGCGGCGCTACTGCATGTCCCTGCCGGGTACGGGCACCAGGTGGAAGTACAACTGCACAATGCCACGGAACGGACTATCCCGGATGGAGTCCCTTGTCGCGTTCGCATTGAGCTCGGTTGGAGTTCGCCGATCGACCTTTTGATTTTCGGTCACTAGTGAATGTTTCGGCGCCAATCAGAAAAATCGGCAAAATCGCC
>RKRZ01000092.1 GCA_007571105.1 Gammaproteobacteria bacterium | reverse complement strand
ATTCACTTTGAGCGACTCATTACTTTACATAATATCTATTATGCGAAGTTATGGCGATTGAGTGAAAACCTCTGCCCCGCGCACGGGAGGTGGGATGGATGTCACCAATATTGACGTCTCGGCTCGTATAATCCAAATTACTGCACCGTTGCAACCAACAAAACTCTCCTGTAACTTTCAGTTAACAATGGGAAATATCGGGGTTGAATTATCCTAACAAAAGCATTACAATTCAGCCCTACGGTGCTCAACTCTAGTCAGAGGCTAGTGCGTGTGCCGTGTAAGTGCACTTCACATTAACTCAAACAACAACTACTCTGGAGTAGATATGAAGAATATTAAAGTAACAGCTCTGGCATTGAGTGCCGTATTGAGTGGGGCTGTCCTTACTGGATGTGGCGTCCCCCAGGAAGTCATGGATCATCTTGCGTCTCTGGATTCGCAGGTTGCCGCTGCCCAGTCCACAGCTAATGAAGCGTTGCGCATGGCAAAAGCAGCAGACCATATTGCTTTCCAAGCCAATCAAGGCGCTATGACGGCTGACGAACTTGCACGCATGGCTATTTCTTGCTGCGATGCGAATTCACATCGCCTCAACACGATGTTCCACAACATGCAGAAGAAGTAATTCTTCGAACGTTAGGTACATTAGGAAAAGAGCCCGAATATCGGGCTCTTTTCCTTTTAAGTCTCCGAAGACTCCGGAGGTTCCACGCGCCACTGCAATTCAGGCCGTCCCGTGGGGGGCTCTCCAATTTCTCGATTCCAGCCAACTACCACCGGAACGCCACGCTTGAGTCGCGCCACCTCCATCACCTGTTCCCAGTAAATCACATAATCTCCTGGCGGCAATTGTGCTTCCATTGCGGCCAGAGGCGCCGCCAAATCAACTTCCGTCAACATGGGCTCGCCGACGCGAACTGGAAACTCTTCCAAAGGCTTTTCGTGCGCTTCCATATAAACCACGCCATCGAGTAAGCCCACCTTGATCGGGATGGAGACAATTTCTACCGGTGTGCCGATAGAAATACGAAAGATCAACTCGGCAATATCACGCGAGCGTAACCGAATACACCCGTGCGTTACACGCATGCCAATACCCTCTTCTCGATTCGTGCCGTGAATGAAATATCCGGGAGTCTCCAACATCAGCGCGTACTTTCCCAACGGGTTGTCCGGTCCCGGTCCCACGATCTTCGATAATTTGTCGCCGCGCGCTTCATGCTCCAGACGCACAGACGCAGGCGGGTACCAATTTGGGTTCTCCAATCTGTCGACGACCTGTGTCTTGCCCAGCGGGGTAAGCCAATCAATGCGCCCGATACTCACCGGATAACTGCGCACCTGGGCGCGGCCATCCTCAGACTGCTCATAGTAATAAAGGCGAAACTCTGCGATGTTCAGAACCATCCCTTCGCGTATCTTTCCAGGAAGCACATATTGCCGGGGAATCAATATTTGAGCGCCCTCTCCCGGCATCCATGAATGGACGTCTGGATTCGCCCACAGAAGCTCATGATAACCGACGCCATGAATTCGAGCCAACATGGGCGCCGTTTCTCCATAAGTGGTTTTAACCTGATACACGCTCCCCACGACCGAATCTCCGGGCTTAGGGAGCAGCAAGATTTCTGCGCGCACACCCCCTGCGCACAAAACACAAAGCAAAACAAAGCCCAACACCAATGCCGGCTGGCTTTGCACAGATCCAAATTGCATCCTCGTCATGGACTGCTAGTATAAAGGCCGGTTATGGCTTCTTATAGCGAACTGTTTGACTTGGACCCGCAATTGGTTCATCTGAACCATGCCGGCGTGGCTCCGTGGCCGCGCGATACCGTGCAAGCCATCACCCGTTTTGCCTACGAAAATGCGCGCTGGGGCTCACAGCACTATGCCATGTGGATGCAACATGAGGATGAATTGCGGGAATTGGCGCGCTGGCTCATCGATGCGGAATCAAAAGATGAAATCGCATTTCTGAAAAATACTTCAGAGGGCTTATCTCTGGTCGCACAAGGTCTGGATTGGCATGCCGGCGACAACATGGTTCTGGTCACCGAAGAATTCCCGTCCAATCGCATTCCCTGGGAAGCAGCCGCTGTGCGCCATGATGTCGCCATTCGCTGGGTTTCGCTTCATGAGGCAGAAGACCCGGAGCACGCACTGCTGGAGCTAGTCGACGATCGAACGCGGCTCATGTCCGTCAGTTCCGTTCAATACGCCCGGGGCCTCAAACTGGATTTGCCCACACTCGGTGAAGCTCTGAAAGACACCCCTGCCCTGTTCTGTGTTGATGCGATACAGAGTCTGGGCTCCCATGCATTTAGCGTGAAAGAAGCCCAGATAGACTTTCTGGCGGCCGATGCGCACAAATGGATGCTGGGTCCCGAAGGAATCGCTGTCTTCTGGACTCGTCCGGAACATTACGAACGTCTCGGGCTGTCGCAATATGGCTGGCACATGACCGAACGTGCCGGTCATTTCGAAGAGCGCGAATGGAGCCCTGCTTCGACGGCACGACGCTTTGAATGCGGCAGTATGAACACGATTGGAATCTACGCCCTGCATGCAAGCCTTACGCTACTTCATCGCGTGGGCATCATTGAAATCGAAGAACGAATCGCCGATCGAATTGAGCAGTTGGACCAGGTCCTGCGAGCTTTAGACTGCAAAATCCTGACGCCGTCCGGGATTGACCGACGCGCCGGAATCCTGACTTTCACCCCTCCCGAAGGCAATAGCCAGCACGTTTACGAACAACTGCTTGGGCGAGGCGTTTTATGCGCATTGCGTGGTGGTGGCATTCGGTTTTCGCCACACTTCTATACCCCCGCGTACGCTCTGCAAAGCGCGCTGGAGTCCCTGCAAGAAATTATTGATTGACGGGTTGTCGAATTCCAGGAATTTTCATCAGCGCAAGACAGGCAAGTTCAAGATTCAACTGCGGCGCCGGAATCACCGCTTCATACTCACGAACCAACAGCAATTCTCGATATGCCTTCATTGCCCGCAGCATTTCCATACCGGAGACTGGTTTTTTCACCATCTCGCGGATGAATTCCACTCCATATTGAATGATCCAACTCAAACGCAGGTCCATGGGAATCTCTTCAAAGATTCCTTCCGTCAAATTCTTGCTTTTGCTTGCTGCAGACGGCGTTATATTCCAATTCTGGGAAAAACTGGTTTCCAGTTTTTTGCCATGCAAGACTTGCTCCAAATCCTTTTCGAATTGATGGCGAAACTCCATTTGTCCATTGCTTTGCATTTGGAGCGCACGAACCGGAGTACCATCAGCAGCCCGCAAGGCTTGTTCCGCTTCGCCCCGGTCCAGTGAGTGCTCGCACAACCATTCCAGACTTGTCTCGTGAGAAGGCGTCGGGAGCACATAGCGCTGACACCGACTGCGAATGGTGGGCAATAGGCGATGAGGCTGATGCGTGATCAAAAAGAAATTAGTCATGGCCGGCGGCTCTTCCAAGCTTTTGAGCAAGGCATTCATGGCCGGCGGCGTCATGCGCTGCGCATTCTCGATGATGAGAAATTTGTTTCGGTCGTAGTTGGCTTTCTTCAAAACCCGGGCAATGATGTGTTCCCGCACTTCATCAATGCCGATGGAGTAGCCCGACACCCGCAACCATTCGATATCCGGATGCGCGTTTTCTTCAACGGCTCTGAATGACGTGAATTGCAAACAGGACGGACATTGCTCGCACGGCAAACCCGGCTCTGTTGACTCGCGGCACTGAATGCCGCGAACAAAAGCCTCGACCAGTTCCCTTTTCCCGTTTCCGGCAGAGCCGACCAGCAAGATTGCATGCGGCAGTCGTTCTTCTTGGTAACAATCCCGCCATTGCTGCCACAGCGGTTGCGCCCATGCAGGAATCTGTGACCAACTCATTCCAGCAACTCCAATACCGCCTCTTGCACGTCCTGCCGTACCGTCGCAACCCCGCGGGTTGCGTCAATGACGCGATAGCGATCAGCTTGCTCCTGCGCCCGTCTTAAATAGCATTGTCGTGCCCGAGTGAAGAAGTCGGTAGGCAGTTTTACGTACCAGTCAAGCTTGCCGCGGTCTCGAACCCG
>RKRZ01000156.1 GCA_007571105.1 Gammaproteobacteria bacterium | reverse complement strand
CGCTCAGTGCGCCTTCGCTGCGCCAACTGCTGTGCAACAACGGTGAATCGCGAACAATCAGGGCCGCCGCGTGGACACGATCGGATTCGCAATCTTCTTCGTTTGCACCAACGTTGCCGATGTGCGGATGCGTCAGCGTCACAAGCTGACGTCGGTATGAGGGGTCGGTGAGAATTTCCTGGTATCCGGTGATGGCGGTATTGAAAACCACCTCACCAACGGCAGAAGTTTCTGCGCCTATTGAATCGCCAAAAAACAGTGCGCCATTTTCCAAGGCAAGCAGCGCACGAGCGGCCAATGAAGTCTCCTGAAAACCGGCTTTTGGGGTGGCGGCCCCGAAAAATAATGCCGGACAGATATTCTACACCAGCCAATTAAATGGCCGCAATTTTATCGCCAATTAAACTCTGACGTGCAACACCCGAACGTACTGGCTCCTGGCCCCTCAATAAGGCCAAGGGGCATTTCATCAAGTAAACTGACTCCCTCCAAAAAGCAGAGAGTCTACGGTTTTCATGGACAGCGGTACTCGGCCGCATACGGCAGCGTTGAAAACACTTCTTTCAAGATGTGTCGCAATAGACCTCGAAGTTAACAAGGATACGGATGAAATCTACAGTTTCGCGGCCATCCGCTATGGGGGCAGATCGTATGTATGGAACCGTATAAATAAATTGCGTGACGCACTGAGGGAGCTGGATGATTTCGCTAATGACGCCGCTTTTCTGGTCGGCCACAACATTATCCGCCATGACTGCGAAAAGTTGCGCACTGTGAATCCTGACTTGCGAATATTGGATAAGCCCAAGATCGATACGCTCTGGCTCAATCCACTGGCATTTCCGAGCAACCCCTACCATCACTTGATCAAGCACTACCAGGGCGGCGAACTCCAGGGCGGTCACCGCAATGATCCCAAACAGGACGCCAGACTGGCCCTAGAAGAAGTCCTATGCAACCAAATTGATGCCTTCACGCAACAAGGCGACCAAGAACTCCTGTCGATCTTTCACTGGCTCACAACCCCGCGGGAATCCCGCGCCGGGTTTGATACGGTTTTTTCTTGTATCCGAAACACCTCCCGCCCCAGTGCTCCGGAGGCCCGAGCATTAATTCGGGATTTTCTGACCGACAAAGCCTGTTGCCATCAAATTGACTCCGTAGCGAAAAAAGCTGAACAAAGCCGCTGGGCTCTTGCTTATACGCTTGCATGGATTTCGGTCTCTGGAGAAAATTCGGTCATGCCACCCTGGGTATGCCACGAGTTCCCGCCGGCCGGGAAATTGGTCCAGCGCCTGAGGAACACGCCCTGCAAGGATTCCACCTGCGAATGGTGCCGCTCCCAGTATGACCCTGTCACGCTTTTGAAGAAATGGTTCGGGTTCGACACATTCCGCCCAAAGCCAACCGGTCCGAATGGACGATCCCTGCAGGAAGCCATTACTGCAGCAGCCATCAATCAGTCGTCTGTCCTTGGAATTCTTCCAACTGGAACCGGAAAATCACTGTGTTACCAATTGCCGGCCCTCTCTCAGTTCTACCGAACTGGGGCTCTAACGGTTGTGATTTCCCCGTTGATCGCGCTCATGGCGGATCAGGTTGAAAGTTTGAGGCGGCAAGGCGTTTCTTCCTGCGTCACGGTTAATGGATCACTTTCTCTTCCCGAGCGAAACGGCGCATTGAATCAGGTCCGGCTTGGTGATGCCGCCATACTGCTCACGTCGCCGGAGCAATTGCGCAATCGTTCGGTCCGGACCGTCCTGCAACAACGAGAGGTGGGATATTGGGTCCTGGACGAGGCTCATTGCATTTCGAAATGGGGGCATGATTTTCGTCCAGACTACCGTTACATTGCCCGTTTCATAAAAGAATCTTCAGGTGGGAAAACGCCGCCGCCCCTGATTTGCCTGACGGCAACCGCAAAACCAGATGTTATCGACGAGATAACGAATCATTTTCACGATAAACTCGGGATTGATCTTGAGGTGATTAATGGGGGAGCCCGACGGAAGAATCTGGCATTTCAAATTCGCCCAGCCAACGAACCTGAGAAAAACAGAGTGCTGGAATCCATTCTGGAAGAAGCACTGCCGGACAATGGCACTTCTGGTGCGATTATTTACTGCTCCACGCGCAAAACTGCGGAGAGGGTCGCAGAAAGATTGGAGGAGACGGGTTTAGCGACAGCACACTACCACGCCGGATTGACACGCGAAAACAGAAATGACGTTCAAGAACGATTCAGTACTGGCAAGTTGCGTGTGATTGCGGCGACCAATGCCTTCGGTATGGGAATTGACAAGCCAGACATTCGCTTAGTCGTCCACTGGAATATTCCCGGGGCGCTTGAAAACTATTTCCAGGAAGTAGGACGCGCTGGCCGCGACCAGAATGACGCGCAGTGCGTCTTGCTCTACAACCAGGATGACCTTGAGCGTCAGTTTGGCCTCTCCGCACGCGCACACCTTGACCGCCGGGAAATTGCCGCGATCCTGAAATCCTTGCGGCGCCTAGATCAGCGCACCAAACAAAACGGCGAAGTTATTGCAACATCCGGAGAAATTGTCCGGGAAGAGTTGGACCGGGAGTTTGAGCGCGACACCGCCACCGATGATACCCGCGTAAAAACTGCGGTGTCGTGGCTGGAAGACGCACGTCTCTTGGAACGTGAAGAAAACCGTGTACACATCTTTCCCTCATCGTTGAAGATTCGGACACTGGATGAGGCCAAGCAACTTATCGAAAGCGCCTCATCCAAGGCCCTATCCTCAACTTACAAGCACAAACTTCTCACCTTGGTCGAGAATCTGATCCATGCACCTCCGGACCAGGGCATCTCGACGGATGCCCTATGCGGCGAAGCCGATTTCAGTCCCAAGCAATTGCGCAAGGCTCTGCATGATCTGGAAACTCTGGGAATTGCATCAAACGACACCCGGATTACCATCTTCATGCACATCGGAATCCAAGACTCTTCCAAATATCGTTTTGAGCGTATCGCACGCCTGGAATCGAGTCTTCTCGACAAACTCAGAGAACTCGCCCCCGATCTAGGGCTTAATGAATCTTCTACTTTAAACCTCAGAGCCGCAGCACAAGAACTCAGAAATGCCGGCCATAAGACCGTCCGACCGGACATTGTCGAAAATCTGATCCGCGGCATTGCACAGGATGGCAGGGATGATGGAGATGGCGTCGGCAGCTTGCGCTTGCGCAAGATAGATCGCGAACATCTGGACTTGCGTCTGCAGCGACCATGGCCGAAATTGGTGCGCATCGCAGAACTTCGCCATAAGGCTTGCGTTGTGTTGCTAAAAACACTGGAGAAAGCCGCTCCAGACAATTTGCGCGGCAAAGATATCCAAGTCCCCACCACCCTCGGAGACTTGATATCGGCCTTGAAACACGACACCGAACTCGGACACATGATTCAGAAATCGTCCAGAGGTATCAAGGACCCTTCCGGGTTTCTGGATCACGCACTACGATGGATGCATGAGCAAGAAATTGCCCCGCTCGGGCAAGGTCTGACTATCTTCCGGCAAGCCATGACTATCTATCTCAAGCCTGAAAAGAAATCGTTCACTGAAAAAGACTTTAAACCCCTGCACGAACATTACAAGGGGCAAACGCTGCAGACGCATATCATGGAAACTTACGCCACACGAGGCATGGACTCCATGCAGGAAGCACTCCAACTGGCAGGAGATTATTTTGACTTGGACCAGAATGCTTTTGTAGAGAAATGGATGGCAGACCGGAAGGAGAGCGAACTTCAATCCCATGCAACTCCTCAATCTCTGAGCAAAATCATCGGAGAGTTGAAAAACCCCAAACAGGAAAAAATCGTTGCGGATAATCGTACGCAAACCAACGTGCTAGTGCTTGCCGGCCCGGGCTCCGGGAAAACGCGCGTTCTAGTGCATCGCATCGCCTGGCTCGTTCGAATACGCCGAGAAAACTCAAGCGGAATTCTTGCGTTGACTTACAACCGTCATGCCGCGACAGAAATTCGCAGACGGCTGAATGCACTTCTCGGAAAAGAGGCGCACGGAATAACGGTATCTACCTGCCATGGGTTGGCCATGCGGCTTGCCGGAATCAGTTTTGCGGGGATGGCGGAAAAGGGAGAAATCGAGGAGAATGCATTTGCCGCAGTAC
>RKRZ01000154.1 GCA_007571105.1 Gammaproteobacteria bacterium | reverse complement strand
CGTCGAGGACGTGCTGAATACGATTTCCAACATGACGGTGATGGACATCGTCGAGTTGATTTCGCAGATGGAAGAGAAATTCGGTGTTTCTGCAGCTGCGGCTGCAGTTGCGGCACCGGCTGCAGGCGGCGGTGATGCTGCAGAAGCTGAGGAGGCCGATGAGAATACCGAGCAAGACGTGATCCTTGCTTCCTTCGGTGATAACAAGATTGCCGTGATCAAGGTGATTCGGGCAATCACGGGGCTGGGCCTCAAGGATGCCAAGGACTTGGTTGAAGGGGCTCCTTCGACGGTCAAAGAGGCGGCCTCGGCAGAAGAAGCCGCGGACTTCAAGAAGCAGCTGGAAGAAGCAGGCGCAAGCGTCGAATTGAAGTAATTCGGTGCGCGCAGCTCAATTTCTGCACTGTGTCGCCGGCGCTCGTATGCGCCGGCTTCCTTCCGTTAATTGATTAGCCCCGGAGAGAGGCATGGCTTACTCCTACACTGAAAAGAAGCGGATTCGCAAGGATTTCGGAAAACTTCCCGAAGTGCTCCAGATCCCGGACATGTTGAAGGTCCAGCGGGATTCCTACAGCAAATTCCTACAACTTGACATCCCGCAAAAAAAGCGGGAGAACTGCGGCATCCAGCTGGTGCTCAACACCATTTTCCCGATCAAAAGCCACTCGGAGCATGTGGTATTGGAATGCGAGGGCTATCGCCTGGAGGAGCCGCGTTTCAATGACATCGAGTGCCGTCGCCGTGGCCAGACGTACATGGCGCCGCTGAAACTCAAGATGTGCCTGAAGATTTACGAGAAAGATACACCCAAAGGAGCGGCACGGGTAATCAAGGAAGTCAAGAAGCAGGAAGTCTACATGGGAGACATTCCGCTGATGGTGGAGAACGGCGCCTTCGTGATCAATGGCACGGACCGGGTGGTGGTCTCGCAATTGCTGCAATCGCCTGGCGTCATTTTTACGGATGACAAGGGACGCGGACATTCTTCCGGGAAGATTTTGTACAACGCGCGAGTCAAGCCGGAGTTCGGTTCCTGGCTGGAGTTTGGCTTCGATCATAAGGATCTCTTGTATTTGCGGGTGGATAGCCGCCGCAAGATTCCGGTGACGATCCTGTTGCGCGCTCTGGAGATGTCGGAGAAGGAAATTCTTGAGGAATACACGACCAGTTGCCCGGTTCGCATGGAGCATTGGTTGCGCGCGCCTCTGGAATTGTTAAAGGGCCAGAAACTCAAGTCTCCGGTCCTCAGCATGGACGGCGATGTGGGAGAGACTCTGATCCCGGCAGGCAAGAAGGTTACGGAAGCTTTGCTGGAAGGGCTCGATGCGGATTGGGGACGAGTCAATCGCGATGATTTTGAAGCCGCTTTATGTGGAACTGAAGACAGCCCGTGGCGTTGCAGTACGTCCGAGAGTGGAAGCCGATATTGGGAAGTTCAGCCGAGTGCGTTGGTAGGGACGACGTTGCCTTTCGATCTGCTCCATGAGGGCAAAGCGGTCGCCAAGGCGGACGTCAAGCTGACGCAAGTCAAAGCCGGGAAAATCCCGGAGTGGTGCGAAGTAGACCTGGTCCCCTGCAACCGGTTTTACATCGGGGTGGAGCATTTCGCGGGGCAGAAGCTGTCTTTTGATGTGAGTTCGCCAGACGACGCCGTCAATGTTCCCGCCGGCCGGACCCTGGCTCCCATTCATGTCAAGCGCCTGCGCGAAGCGGGACAGAAAGAAATCGAGGTGCCGCAACGTTTCATGGTGGACAAGGCGTTGTCGGAAGATTTGTTTGATGCCAAGACGGGCGAGCTTTACCCGCAGTTCCAACTCAACACTCTGCTTGAAGAAGAACCATTGAAGGAATTGATGAAGTTGCCGCCGAAGACGTTCAACATCATTCGTGAGGAAGCGAAGCAGGGCATTTCGGGGACTTTGCGCAGCGATGAATTCAAGTACCGCGATTCCAAAGACACGGCCTTCGAGGCGCAGGTCAGCATCGACAAGATCCTGCGGCCCAGCGAGCCGATCACGACGGACACGGTAAAGAAACATTTCAAGAGTCTGTTTTTTGACAAGGACCGCTATGACCTGTCTCCGGTCGGACGGATGCGCTTGAACCGTCGGCTGGGACGCAAGGACATGAAAGGGGCGGGTGTCCTGGAACGGCAAGACATCATCGACATCCTGAAAGTTCTGATCGACATTCAACAGGGCCGCGACATGGTCGACGATGTGGACCACTTGGGCAATCGCCGAGTGCGTTGTGTGGGCGAACAGGTGGAGCAGGCTTTTCGCACTGGGCTGATTCGGGTACAGCGGGCGGTCAAAGAACGTCTGACTCAGGTTGAATCGGAGAATCTGACCGTGCAGGACATGGTGAATGCCAAGCCGGTCTCCTCGGCTATCAAGGAATTCTTCGGCTCAAGCCAACTGTCGCAGTTTATGGATCAGAACAACCCGCTGGCGGAAGTGACGCACAAGCGGCGCATCTCGGCACTGGGTCCGGGCGGCCTGACTCGGGAGCGCGCCGGATTTGAGGTACGCGACGTGCACCCGACCCATTACGGTCGGGTCTGTCCGATTGAAACTCCTGAGGGTCCGAACATCGGTCTGATCAATTCCTTGGCGGTGTATGCGAAATTGAATGAATATGGTTTCTTGGAGACTCCGTACTGCAAAGTCAAGAACGGCAAAGTGATCTTCAAGGAGATCGTGTACCTGTCGGCCATTGAGGAAGGGCAGTATGTTATCGCGCAGGCGAACGCTGTACTGGATGCTCAGGGCCGCTTCACGGATCAGTTTGTTTCGTGCCGGCATCAGAAAGAATTCGTCATGGAGCAGCCGGAGAATATTCACTACATCGATGTCTCACCGCGCCAGATCGTGTCCATTGCGGCGGCGCTGATTCCATTCCTGGAGCATGACGACGCCAATCGCGCTTTGATGGGGTCCAACATGTTGCGTCAGGCTGTGCCGACACTTCGCGCTGAGAAGCCGCTGGTGGGTACCGGCATAGAGCGCGCGGTGGCCAAAGATTCCGGTGCGATGGTGCTGGCGCGTCGCGGCGGTGTCGTGCACGATGTCGACGCCAATCGCGTGGTGGTGCGTGCGGATATGGAGGAGGATCAGGACGATGCTTCCATCGGTTCCGGGGTGGATATCTACACCCTGACCAAGTATGTGCGTTCGAATCAGAGCACCTGCATCAATCAGCGCCCGCGCGTGGCAGTAGGGGACCGGATTGAAGCCGATGATGTGCTGGCGGATGGTGCGGCGACAGATCTGGGTGAATTGGCGGTCGGACAGAACGTGCTGGTTGCATTCATGCCCTGGAACGGCTACAACTTCGAGGATTCGATTGTGCTTTCCGAACGGGTGCTGGAAGAGGATCGCTACACCACGATTCATATCGAAGAGTTCACCTGCGTGGCACGGGACACGAAGTTGGGTTCCGAGGAGATTACGCAGGACATCCCCAATGTCAGTGAAGGATTGCTTGGGAAACTTGACGCTTGCGGCGTGGTGCATATTGGTGCGGAAGTGCGCTCAGGCGACATTCTTGTAGGCAAGGTGACGCCAAAAGGGGAAACGCAGCTGACGCCGGAAGAGAAACTGCTGCGCGCCATCTTTGGTGAGAAGGCCTCCGAAGTGAAGGACACGTCTTTGCGCGTCCCGTCCGGAACAGAAGGGACCGTGATCGATGTCCAGATTTTCACTCGGGAAGGAGAGTCGAAGGATGCGCGTGCCGAGGCAGTGGAAGAAGCAGCAATCGAGAAAGCGCGCAAGGATGCGGACGACAAGATTAAGATCGAGGTGGAGGATATCTACCATCGAGCCCGGACTCTGATGGTTGGCAAGATGGCGAGCAAGGGTCCTGGCAAGAAGGGACGCTTCACGATAACGGAGAAATACTTGGACGAGTTGTCCGTTGAGAAATGGGGCGAAGTCACGCTGAAGGAGCGTCGGCTCAACAAGAGCCTGGAAGACCTGATTGCTCCGGCGAAGAAGCAATCCAGCCGTAAGGAGAAGCCGTTATCCGCGCAGAGCCTGCTGGTGCAGGTGCTGCAACGCGGCGAGGAACAGTTCCAGTTGCAGGTCGAGAAAATCAAGGCCGGCAGTGAATTGTCTCCGGGTGTGCTGAAGACCATCAAAGTGTCTCTGGCCGTCAAGCGGCGCATGCAGCCGGGAGACAAGATGGCCGGTCGCCACGGCAACAAGGGCGTGGT
>RKRZ01000096.1 GCA_007571105.1 Gammaproteobacteria bacterium | reverse complement strand
TAGCGGGTGAGTTCCAAAAGCCCACCGCGAGGTGGACTTCACTCATGGCTCTTTCCGTTTCCCTTCCCGACCGTTGTGCGAAAGACAAGCCTTCCCTGGCGTCCGTTCGCTACGGCATGTGCGATTGTCGCAAACGCCATGTTCGATCACATCTTACAACAAGTCAATATGTGCCTGCCAATACACAGTCATACCAAGCTGATTTGACTATAATAGAGTCCCGGACGGCGTTGGCGATTTCATAAGCCTCCTGCCTCCCCGTACCGCTGTGGCGGTTTTTTTGTGGAGACGCAACGGCTCCTGCTGTTGCTTGCTCACTTTGAAACAGACAAAACAACTAGGAAACATCCTTTATGCCTGCTGAAAAACTTGCTTTTCCCGGCCGCAATTATCTGTATGCCCCCGGTCCGACCCATATTCCCGTGGCGGTGCAAAACGCCATGGTGGTTCCGATGGAAGATCATCGGGCTCCGGATTTTCCGGAACTGGTCAAACCACTTCTGCGCGATCTCAAGAAAATCTTCAAAACGCGCAATGGACAAACCTTCATTTTCCCGGCCACCGGCACCGCCGGCTGGGAAGTTGCTCTTTCCAATACCCTGTCGCCTGGCGACAAAGTGCTGATCGCCCGATTCGGGCAATTCTCGCACCTGTGGGCAGATCTGGCGCAGCGCATCGGACTGGATGTGCAGTTGGTTCAAGTGCCTTGGGGCGAAGGCGTACCGCTGGAGCAGTTCGGCCGCATCCTGCGCGCCGACAAGAAGCATGAAATCAAAGCAGTGCTCGCTTGTCACAACGAGACCGCGACCGGGGTGACCAGCGATATCGCAGGCCTGCGGCGCGTCATGAACCGCGCCAAACATCCCGCCATGCTGATGGTGGACGGCGTCAGTTCCATCGCCAGCATTGATTTCCGCATGGACGAATGGAAAGTGGATGTGGCCGTGTCCGGATCACAAAAAGGGTTCATGCTGCCGGCCGGCATGGCTCTGCTGGCATTTTCGCGCCGTGCCTTGGCGGCCGCCAAGACGGCTCAGTGCAAACGTTGCTTCCTGGACATCTCGGACCACATCGCGACCAACAAGGACGGGTTTTTCCCCTACACGCCTTCGGTCCCCATGCTGCGGGGACTTCGGGCCTCCATCGACCTGCTGCTGGAAGAAGGTCTGGAGAATGTGTTCAAGCGTCATTATCGACTGGCAGAAGGCGTGCGCCGGGCTGTTGTGGATGGCTGGCGCCTGGACCTGTGCGCTGCAGCACCCAAGTGGCGTTCGGACACTGTCACGGCCATCAAGACCCCGCGCAATGTCAACGCCGCCGAAGTGATTCATATCGCGTATCACCGCTACAACGTGTCGCTCGGCGCCGGATTGTCGGAAGTCGCCGGCAAAGTGTTTCGGATCGGGCATTTGGGCGACAACAATGAAGTGCGCATGATGGCAGCACTCGGTGGCGTGGAAATGGCCATGCGCGACGCCGGCATGAAAGTGAAACCGGGTTCCGGGCTGGCCAAGGCAATTGAGTACTATTGCGACACGGCACCGGGCAAGAAAATTGCCGCTTTCGGCTCCGTGAAAGCGCCTCGCGAAGCCCAGGTGAAAAGAAAATCTAAGGCCCGCAAAAACACCCGCAAGCGCAAATGAGCCACGCCCAATATCCTCCGGCAAAATCCCGCCTGCAGCGCAGCGAATTGGCGGTTCCGGGCTCCAACCCGACACTGTTTGAAAAGGCGCTGAATTCAGCGGTCGATTACGTTTTCCTGGATCTGGAGGATGCCGTCGCACCCGACGATAAGGAACAGGCACGGCGCAATGTCATTGAAGCGCTGCAGAACCTGGATTGGCGCGGCGCCAACAAAACCATTTCGGTGCGCATCAACGGCCTGGATACCCACTACATGTATCGCGACGTCGTCGATGTTGTGGAGCAGGCCGGCGACCGTCTCGATACCATCCTGATCCCGAAAGTCGGCACCACCAGCGATGTCTATATGGTAGAGGCCATGGTCAATCAGATCGAGCAGGCGCAGGGCTTCGATACGCCCATCGGTCTGGAAGCATTGATCGAAACTGCCCTCGGCATGGCCAACGTCGAGTCCATCGCCGCCTATGGCGGACGACTGGAGGCGTTGCACTTCGGGGTGGCGGACTATGCCGCTTCCAACCGCGCCCGAACCGTCAACATCGGAGGCCTCAATCCGGATTATCCGGGCGATCAATGGCATGCCGCGCTGTCGCGCATGACCGTCGCCTGTCGCGCCTTTGGATTGCGGCCGATTGATGGCCCCTTCGGAGATTTCAAAGATTCTGACGCCTACGTGGCAGCCGCCAAGCGCGCGGCCGCTCTTGGCATCGAGGGCAAATGGGCCATCCACCCCTCCCAGATTGAATTGGCCAACGAGGTATTCTCACCCCCTGACGCTGAAGTCGATCGGGCCCGGCGAATTTTGCAGGAGCTGGAAGCTGCTGCCGCTGAAGGACGGGGGGCGGCGGCTGTGGATGGCAAGATGATTGATGCCGCCTCAGCCCGCATGGCTGAGAATGTAGTGCGGCTGGCTGAAGCCATTGAGGCCCGCGGCTGACCGCAACGCTACTTCATGGGACAAGGAGTAACTCATGCACATACATGAATATCAGGCCAAGGAAATACTGGTCAATTACGGTGTCCAAGTGCAACCCGGCACCTTGGTATACAGCCCGGACCAGGCCGTTGCCGCCTACAACTCACTGGCCTCGGAAGTCTGCGCCGTCAAGGCTCAGGTCCATTCGGGAGCGCGCGGCAAGGCCGGCGGCATTCGGCTGTGCCGAAACAACGATGAGGTTCGCCGAGCCGCCGACGAAATGCTCGGCACCAAACTGGTCACGGGACAAACCGGCCCCGGCGGCAAACTGGTGCAGAAACTCTATATTGAAGCCGGCGTGGACATCGAGCGCGAAATTTATCTGGCGTTGGTGCTGGACCGCGCACAGCAGCGCCACGTAGTAGTGGCTTCGGCAGAAGGCGGAATGGAGATTGAGGAATTGGCCCAGGAACGCCCGGAATCGATTCTGCGCATCAGCATCGATCCCGCTTCCGGCATGCGGCATTTCCAGGCGCATGAGTTGGCCTTCGGGCTGGGCCTGGAGTCGGATTTGATCAAGCAGGCCGCAACGACATTCCGCGGTCTCTACAAGGCGATGATTCAACTGGACGCCAGCATGGTGGAAATCAATCCTCTGGTTGTCACCCGCGACCAGCGCGTGGTCGCACTGGACGCCAAGATGGACTTCGACGACAACGCCCTGTTTCGTCACCGCGAAGTCTCCGAGTTGCGGGACATGTCGCAGGAAGACCCGCGCGAGACCGCAGCCTCCGATCATGACCTCAGCTACGTTGGCCTGGATGGCGATATTGGCTGCATGATCAATGGCGCCGGTCTGGCCATGGCCACCATGGACATGATCAAGTTGTCCGGCGGCGAGCCCGCCAACTTCCTGGACATCGGCGGCGGCGCGTCGCCGGAACGGGTCGCCAAGGCCTTTGATCTGGTACTGCAGGACGGCAACGTCAAGGCCATGCTGGTCAACATCTTCGCCGGAATCAACCGCTGCGACTGGATCGCGGAAGGCTTGATCAAAGCGCTCAACACCATCAAACTGGAAGTGCCGCTGGTGGTGCGCCTGTCCGGCACCAATGTCGAGGAAGGCACCCAAATGCTGCGCGACAGCGGACTGCCCATCATCATGGCCGACACGCTGGCCGATGCAGCACAGAAAGCGGTTTCCGCCGCACAGGCATAGTGAGGTACGTATGTCTATCCTGATAAACCGGGACACCCCCATCCTGATCCAGGGCTTCACCGGCCGGATCGGGACGTTTCACGCGAAGGAAATGATGGAATATGGTTCGCGCGTCGTCGGCGGCGTGACTCCTGGCAAAGGCGGCCAGACCCATTTGGACCTTCCAGTCTTCAATACCGTCAAGGAGGCCGCGCAGGAAACCGGCGCGACCGCCAGCATCGTGTTCGTCCCTGCCGCCGCGGCCGGGGATTCGATCATGGAAGCGGCCGATGCCGGCATTCGCTACTGCGTCGCAATCACGGACGGCATTCCGGCGCAAGACATGATCCGGGTCAAACGGTTCATGTTGCGCTATCCGCGGGAACAGAAAATGATTCTGACCGGGCCCAATTGCGCCGGCACCATCACGCCCGGCGAAGCCATGCTCGGCATCATGCCCGGACATATTTATACGC
>RKRZ01000012.1 GCA_007571105.1 Gammaproteobacteria bacterium | reverse complement strand
GGCAGCGTCCTCCCTGCTCCAGGCACTCCGATTGGCTGTCGCCCACCAGCAATGTGAGGTGCTAATCCTCGCGCGCGGCGGAGGCGATTTGGAAGATTTGCTGGCCTTCAGCGACGAGGCGCTGGTGCGCGCAGTCGCCGACTGCCCCATTCCTATTATCACAGGAGTCGGGCATGAAACCGACACCAGCCTGGTTGATTTTGCGGCCGATCAACATGCCGCAACACCTACGGCTGCAGCCGAGTTGGCAAGTCCCGATGGAACTGCACTTCGCGCAATGATCATGCGGCTAGGCAGTCAGTGTGCGCACCACACAAAACAACTCCTGCAACAGACGCAAACCGCTCTGCAGACGCAACAGCATCGATTGAATCGTGTCCACCCGGCACGGCAAATCCAGACGCATCAACAACGCCTGGACGATCTGTCCGACCGACTGAACCTCAGTTTGAGTCATGGCATCCAACAACACACCTCCCAAATATCGGTTCTTCGGCATCGGCTGGAGGCCTGCTCACCACGCACTCGCATTGCCTCTCTCGGTCAAACATTGGCGCAAACCCGCTGGCGCCTCACCCAATCGATCGAGTCTCTGCACCAGGGCTGGCAGATTCGGCTGCGGCAAGCCCACAATACGTTGCAAGCAGTCAGTCCGGAACGGACACTGGATCGCGGATATGCCATTGCGACACTGCAAGCTTCGAACGGCCCTGAAGTCCTGCGCACTGTCAATCAGGTTAAAGCCGGCAGCGCCTTCGACTTGCGCATTGCGGACGGCACACTTGGCGCAGAAGTCGTACAGGTAGAGTCTCACAAGAAAGCAGACAAGCCTTCGTCCTGATTCTCCCCATACTGCAAATTGCAGGGTATACTAGCCTATGGTCGGGATAACCTCCTCGTCTCCGTATTCCCGACCATGGGCTGGTCGCTCTCGACTTGCTCCAACGAAGTTGATGAGCGCCGCCCACCTTCTCGACAGGTTTTCGTGCCTCATGGGGCAACACAATCTTTTGCACCAATGCCGACTGCTTGCAGGATCAGTTCTGCTTGTACTCTCGGTCAATGCACTCGCAAACGCCCCTGAAGTTTTTAGCAAGACCCTAGACAACGGTCTGGACATCTTCGTCCAGCCCGATACCCGCGCACCGGTTGTGGTGCATCAGATTTGGTACGGAGTCGGTGCCGCGCATGAATCTCCGGGCCACACCGGCATCAGCCACTTCTTGGAGCACATGATGTTCCGCGGCACACCCAATCACCCGGGCGAGACTTTCAGCCACACCATTGCGGCCGCGGGCGGGCGGGACAATGCCTTTACCGGTCGAGACTACACCGCCTACTATCAGATCCTCGAGAGCGGCAAACTGGAAATCGCCCTGGAAATGGAAGCAGACCGCATGCGCAACGCACTGCTGGATCCGGCAGATTTCATCAAAGAGCGCGAAGTGGTCATGGAAGAGCGCCGCCTGCGCACCGAAGATCGCTCGGCCAGCCTGGCATTCGAACAATTGCAAGCCACTGCATTCCAAAATCATCCTTATGGCCAACCGGTTATCGGCTGGATGGAGGATATCCGAGGCCTGACGGTGGAGCAACTGCGCGACTGGTACGATCGCTGGTACGCACCGAATAATGCCCGGGTCGTGGTGGTCGGTGATGTGGACCCGGAGGAAATCTTCAAAATCGTCGCAAAACATTTTGGCGACATTCCCCCAAGCATTTTCCCTGAGCAACCTGCGCGCACTGAGCCGGTGCAGCGCGGTGCTCGAGAGGTTCGCCTGAACCTCCCGGCTAAGACCGAATCCCTGCTGATTGCCTTCAAAACCCCGGCACTCGCGCAACTCCCCAAGAAACAGCGCTGGGAAGCCTACGCACTGTCGATGCTGGCGTCGATTCTGGATGGGGGCAGTGCTTCACGCCTGCCCAAGCGGCTGGTGAGAAACCAGAAGATTGCTGCGACTGCCGGCGCCTCATTTGCCCTGTATACCGCCCGCAATAGCATGTTTGTACTGGATGGAACACCCGCTGAGGGGCACACGGCTGTTGAACTGCAACAGGCTTTACTCAAAGAGATTGCCGAGTTGCAACAAACCCCGGTCTCCGAAGCCGAACTGCAGCGAGCTCGTGCGCAAGTCGTCGCACATGCGGTTTATGCCCAAGATTCGCTGCGCCACCGCGCCTATATGATCGGCATGCTGGAAACCAACGGACTTGGCTGGGAAGTCGAGCGGGAACTGGTGGAGAGCTATCGAAACGTGACCGCGAAGCAAGTGCAGGAAGTCGCTTTGCGCTACTTCGGGGAAAACGCCCGAACCACCGTTACCGTCAACCCGATTGAGGCCAATTCGCCTCCCCTTCCCTGATGCGCGTCAACACACTGGCAAGTCTGGCACTGGCCGCCTGCACCTGCACTTCGGCTTTCGCTACACCGGAAATCCAGCACTGGACAACACCGGCAGGCACCGCCGTATATTTCAGCAAAGCGCCACAAATCCCCATGCTGGATATTCGCGTGGTGCTGGATGCAGGAAACAGTCGGGATGGCGATCTCCCGGGCCTTTCACAAATAACCCACGCGCTACTTGAAACGGGTGCAGGTGATATGGATGCGGACGCCATCGCACAGCGTTTTGAAGATGTAGGTGCATCCTTTTTTGCGCAAATTCAACTAGATCGGTCGGAATTATCACTGCGAACATTGACCGAGCCCGACTGGATGGCTCAGGCACTGGACACCTTTGTGACGGTAATCGGACAGCCTACTTTTGCCCTCGATCAGATCGAATTGCGTCGCGAACAAATGCAAGTGGCGCTCAAAAAACTCAACGAAGACCCCGGTGCCATCGCTTCTCGGCACTTCTACGCCAACTTATACCCCAACCATCCATACGGCCTACCCGCTTCCGGTACGGAAGAATCGCTGGCCGCCTTGAATCGTAAACAGATTGCGGCATTTTATGAGCAAAACTTCAGCGCCAAAGGCGCCGTCATCGCCATGATTGGCGCCATCGACCGCACGGATGCCGAAACCATTGCCGCTCGCATCAGTGACGCTCTGCCCCAAGGCGCAGCCCCTTCTGCACTGCCAGCGCCAACGCCGGTCACCGAGGCGAAAACCATTCGCATCGAACACCCCTCCAAACAAGCGCATCTCCGTATTGGACAACAAGGCATTGCGCGCGGTCAGGACACACATTTCCCTCTATATCTCGGCAATTACACGCTCGGTGGCGGAGGCTTTTCTTCTCGTCTCGTGCAAGAAATTCGCTCTCGCCAGGGATTGGCTTATTCGGTCTACAGTTACTTCTTTCCGATGCGCCATCCGGGACCGTTTCAACTGGGCTTGCAAACCCGTGGCGAGCAGGTGGAGCAGGCCCTCACATCTGCGTATGCCGAGATTGAGCGTTTCGTCGCCGATGGCCCCAGCGCCGAGGAATACGAGCACAGCCGAAACAGCATCGTGCTGGGATTCCCGCTTCGCATTGCGGACAACGCCAGCATGATCAATTACCTAGCGATGATCGGTTATTACCGCTTGCCACTGGACTATTTGGATACTTGGACGGAACGCATCAGCGCCATCAGCCACGAACAGATCGTGGCGGCCTTTCAAAGCACCCTCAACCCCGATCAACTCATCACGGTGATCGTCGGTGGGCAAGACCAACCCTAAAGGCCATCCGCCTAGCCGTCTTCGCATTGTCGCCGGCACCTGGCGGGGTCGTTATATCCGGGTGCCGCCTGTCCCTCAGGTCCGTCCGACTCCCGCGCGAGTGCGGGAGACGTTGTTTAACTGGCTGGCCGGAGAACTGCAGGGTGCGACATGTCTGGATCTATACGCTGGCAGCGGTGCATTAGGCTTTGAAGCGGCATCTCGGGAGGCTCGCCGCGTCATTCTGGTTGACCATGATCCAAACATCATTCGCTGCCTGAGGGCTGAAGTTGAAAAACTGCAAGCAGAACAGGTCGAAGTGCATTGCGCCGATGCGCTTGACTACCTCAAAAAGCTTGTAGAACCTATCGATATTGTGTTCCTGGATCCCCCTTTCAGTCCCGATCCCACATTGCTTGAGGATACCTGCACGACGCTAGCCAAAGTCTCCTGCCTGAAACCCACCAGCCGCATCTACATCGAGGCCCCAGCCAAACAGCACATCAATACCCCAGTCAACTGGGTGCGCCTCAAATCCCGCCAAGCCGGACAAGTTGGTTACCACTTGTTCGCTTCCCAGCCCGAA
>RKRZ01000042.1 GCA_007571105.1 Gammaproteobacteria bacterium | reverse complement strand
CACCGTCTCGGCGACCGTCTCATCTTCCCAATCCAGATTGAGAGTGCCGCTTTCCGCGTCGATGTGCGGGCTCAGAAAGTTCAGAATGTTTTTGGCAAACAGATTGCTTGCATCACGTGCCAGCCGTGCCGGCATATTGTCATAACCGATGATGCACACGCCCTGGTGTTCCGCGACCTGTCCTCTCTCGGCGCATTCACAGTTGCCGCCAGTCTCGACCGCCAGATCCACAATGACCGAACCCGGCTTCATTGATTCCACCATCTCACGAGTGACCAGCACCGGCGCCGGTCGGCCTGGAATCAATGCTGTCGTAATGATGATGTCTTGTTCCTTCACGTGATTGGCGAGAACTTCACGCTCTTTCTGCTTGTACTCTTCGGTCATCTCCTTGGCGTATCCCCCGGCAGTCTCGGCGTCCTTCATGGCTTCCTCATCCACTATCAGGAATTTCCCGCCCAGACTTTCTACCTGCTCCCGAGTCGCTGGGCGAACATCGTAGGCGGTGACTACTGCCCCCAAGCGCTTGGCTGTCGCAATCGCCTGCAGACCCGCTACGCCGACACCCATGATGAATACTTTGGCAGGCGCCACTGTGCCGGCAGCCGTCATCATCATTGGAAATGCACTGACATGTTCGGTCGCGGCATCCACTACCGCTTTGTAGCCCGCCAGGTTGCTTTGCGAAGACAAGACATCCATTGATTGCGCGCGACTAATGCGCGGCATCAGATCCATTGCAAAAGTAGTCAGGTTGCGGGCGTTGTAACTTGAGGCTGAATTCGGATTGGACAACGTGCCCAAATGCCCAACCAGGATTGCGCCCTCTTTCATTAATGCGATCTCGTCGGTGCCTTCTTCCGCTGTCATGGGGCGCTGCACTTTGAAAACCAGATCGGCCTCTCTCAGAGTTGACGCTGCATCCGGGGCGACTTGCGCGCCCGCGTCCTCATATTGGTCATCCGTCACACAGGAGCCATTCCCGCATCCGGATTCGACCATGACTTCCATCTTCATGGCAGTCAGTTTTTTGATGGCGTCAGGGGAAATCGCCGCACGGGCCTCACCCGGACGAATTTCCTTAGGAATCCCAATTCTCATGTGAAGTTACGGTGGTTGTATGGTTATCTTAATAAAAAGACGCACCCCGCGCATGCAGGTTGCGTCCTCCCGGAAATGTAGGTTACTTTATTTTGGGAGATTAATCAATAATGCAGGCCGTCTCTACGGTCTAATGAACTTGCACAATTTGTTTCCACCTATCTATCACGAAGAAGGGGCTCCCCCATAGTCCCACGGATTGATCACATCAATTCCCATCTGCGAAAAATCTCGTGTATTCCTGGTAGCAACCGCCATGCCATTTGCGGCAGCAATTGCAGCAATCTGGCAATCAAGAGGCGCAACAGGATGTCCAGCAAGTCGGCGCATAGCCCCTATGTCTGCGTAGACAGATGCTGCCGTCCGGTCGAACGCCAAAATTCGATCCTCGAAAGCATCACATAAAAACGTTTCAATTTTCAATACAAGTTTCTCCTGACGCTGCCCTACGGGAAGGATGGTTGCGCCGTATCGCAATTCCGCCTCTCCCACCGTAGAAAAAAACAATTCCGAAGAAGGACACGTGCGAGACCACTCCCAGACATCCGGGTGAGGTGATTCGCAAATCAACTCAGATACCACATTGGTGTCCAATAAGATCATTGGAATCGTCTAATCAAATTTTAATGGCTCACGTCCTTATCCACGGGGTGGCAATTCTATATCGACCCCCCCGGAAGAGCCGAAATGGGCGAGCACAATCTCTGCCAAGGTTCGGACTCTTTTCTCTTGCGCAACCGCTTCACGCAAAATCAGTCTTACTTCTTCTTCCATAGAGCGCCCGTTTCCAGCCGCTAACACGCGAAGTTTCTGCTTCACATCATCGTCAAGTTGACGAACCGTAATACTTGCCATGGTCTTATCCTCCAAGTTATGCTTTCAAAGCTATCAATGATTTTATTATAAGCAATGCTGGCATTTACAGATTATAAATGATACGTTTCAGACACACAGCAATTAGGCCGTGTCATACGAGTTTTTCAGCGTTTTAAAATCGCCAGCTAAGAGAGTAATTTGCTTCAAATCCCCTTGGGAAACAGCCTTAATCCTTCTAACACTAGCATAGGAAACAGCACCATCTTCGTCTGGCACCAATCCTGCAAGGCAGAAGCATCTCCACCGGTAACAAATATTTCAACTTTCTCGCCACCCTCGACCTGAAGTACATCTTGGCAACGCGCACACATCTGATCCACTCCCGCAGCCAAAGTTTTCCATATACCGGCTGCTACGGCTTGTTCCGTGCTTTGAAAACCCGCCTCAGAAGGCTTTGCGGAAACGTCAGAATCAAGCGGGAGCAGATCCATCATCGACGCAAGCACCTGGAGATGACCTGGAACAATCCAGCCACCAACGTGGCGACCTGAACCTGTTACGCCGTCCACAGTCACCGCACTGCCCGCATCCACCACAATGCACGCCCCGTCGGTGCGCTGACGTGCTGCCTGAAGTGCAAGCAACCGATCCGCGCCAAAAGTCTCTAACTTCTCATAACTCAACTGAATGTCTCCCCTGACCATGTTCGAGTCCACCCAGCAAACCGGCGCTCCCCAATATCGCTCAACCTGTGCCCGCATCACATCCCCTTGCTCGCCATGCAACATGCAAACTGCCATTAGATTCGTGACCTGATCTCGCCACTTCTCAAACTCTCCGTGCAATCGCGACACTTCTGCCAGCGGCAACACAGCCGTACGCTTTACCTTTTCTTCTCCACTCACACCTAGTTTGGCGCGGCTATGACCGATGTCCAGCAACAAATTCATGATTGGCAAAGCCTCACATCCGCGCTATCAAAACAACGTATCCCGTCAGCCCCTTCGACCCGAAGTCGTCCAGCTTCATCCACACCTCGCGCGTAGCCAATATAGCTTTGTTCCGGCCCCACAACTTCAACTTCGCGGCCTTCAAGCCCATCATACCGGGCAAACGCTTCCCCCAGCAATGCCAACTCTCCCCCCTCCAGCCAGGCCACACAAATGCTAAGCGCTTCCACACACGCAGCAGCCAATTGATTCGGCTCAATGTTCTGTCCGCCCACCTGAAACAAAGATGCTATCGGTCGATCAAGTTTAGGCGCTTTTTCAACATTAATCCCAACCCCGATCACACAACGCACACGCTCCTCGGCGCTGAGACATTCAGTCAGGATGCCTCCGAATTTTGCTGAATCCAAAATCAAATCATTCGGCCAAGCCAAACACGGTTGCCCCAAGCCCATTTCACGCAGACACTTTACCAGCGCAATCCCGACCCACAAAGTCAACCCTGCAGGCGGCACACCCTCCCAGTGGTGCAACAGCGAAAAGCACAAGCCACTTCCCTCCACCATCTCCCAGCGTCGTCCCTGTCGCCCACGCGCTCCAGTCTGTCGGCGCGCAATCTGGACCCAGTCGTGCGCCTCTGTCATCTCCACAGTAAGAATGTCATTGGTCGAAACCACCTCATCCACCACTTCCAGTCGCCCGATTCGGGCGTGCACCTGTGCCGGCAAGGCATCCCGGATGCGCTGGGCATCCAGCGAATCAGAAAAACTCATAGAGAAAAATAAAAAAGGCCCCGTGTCGTCACGGGGCCCAGTATAAGTGCCTGGCGATGTCCTACTTTCACATGGGGAGAACCCCACACTATCATCGGCGATGAACCGTTTCACGGTCGAGTTCGGAATGGATCGAGTGGTTCCAGTTCTCTATGGTCGCCAGGCGAAAAGAGATTGGTGATTCACAATGCTTCAAATCAAGCCGATGAGTCTGAAGTTGCATGGTCAAGACGCACGGGCAATTAGTACTGGTTAGCTGCACCCATTGCTGGGCTTCCACATCCAGCCTATCAACCTGGTATTCTTCCAGGGCCCTACCGGGACTCGAAGTCCAGTGAAACCTCATCTTGGGGCAGGCTTCCCGCTTAGATGCTTTCAGCGGTTATCCTTTCCGTACTTAGCTACCCGGCAGTGCCACTGGCGTGACAACCGGAACACCAGAGGTACGTCCACTCCGGTCCTCTCGTACTAGGAGCAGCCCCCCTCAAGTTTCAAACGCCCGCGGTAGATAGGGACCGAACTGTCTCACGACGTTCTAAACCCAGCTCGCGTACCACTTTAAATGGCGAACAGCCATACCCTTGGGACCTGCTTCAGCCCCAGGA
>RKRZ01000087.1 GCA_007571105.1 Gammaproteobacteria bacterium | reverse complement strand
CCCTCTTCCCCCATCACCTGCATCGTCCCTCCGGCGCATCCCCCACCCGCCCACGCCATGTATTCTTCGCCACAGTCCTGACACTGAACATCAAATTCCCGTGCAAGGCGCGCCACTGCATCCAACATCGGCATTGGCCCGCAGGTGAAGATCGAAATTTGCTCGCGCCGCTCTTCCGACTGCGCCTGCAGCCAGCACCGCGCCAAATCATCCGCATATCCTTCATGACACCCGGTATAGCCTTGCAGGCTGCACAAGCGGGAAGCAATGCCCAAATCTTCCAGCAGACTCATGCCGGCAATAACCCCTTCCGGAATCCCCGGCACCCGAATCAGGGAAGGCTGAGTTTTGAACGGGAACGGGATTTCAGAGCCCATCACGACAAAAGGCTTTGCGCGTTGCACCAACTCTCGCGCTAGAAACAGGATCGGCGGAATCCCCACGCCGCCGCCAATCAATAGCGGAAAGTCTCCGCAATCCTGCACATCGAAGCCATGCCCGATAGGTCCAAGCGTGCGCATCTGCACTCCCGACGAGACTCGCGACAGCGCCTCGGTGCCCTCCCCTGTGATCTTGTACAACACATCAATCGTGCCTTGCGCGCAATCGCGCCACAACACCGAAAACGGGCGTCGCAAAGCTGCCCGGTCCAATGGCATCTCCAAATGAACAAAACTTCCCGGAGTTGCAGTCTCGGCAATCGCCGGTGCCTTGAGACTCAGCAGATATTGCCCAGAACCCAGGTCCTCGGCATGCGTCACCTGCGCTGCGACTTCATGAATCCCGCCAGAACGCACAATATCACTCAGGCTTGCGGTCACGCATAGACAAGGCGACCGTCCCGAATTGTCGCGACCACACGATCCTGCAATGTCCAACCGTCAAAAGGCGTGTTGTGCCCGGCGCTGTGCATGTTTGATGCTTCGAAGGTCCAAGACTCGTTCTGGCGCACCACGCACAGATCGGCAGTCGCACCCGGCTCCAAAGTCGGAACGGGGCGTCCCAGGATTTCTGCAGGTCCTGCTGTCAGCCGCGCAATCGCAGTTTCCAAAGACAACACCCCATCCGAAACCAACTTCAAACTCAAGGGGACGAGAGTCTCCACTCCTGCAATACCCGGGCGGGTTGCCGGAAATGGCGCTGCCTTGGCATCCGGATCCAGCGGCCGGTGATCCGAGCAAATAGCGCGAATCACTCCTTTGCGAACTGCCTCACGCAATCGATGCTGGTCCGCCTCGGTGCGCAAAGGCGGAAGAACATGGGCATTGGCTTCAAACCCCTCCACCGCCTCTTCAGTCAAAAACAGCTGATGAATCGCGACATCCGCGCTCACCGGCAGGCCTGTATCGAGTCCGATCTCCAGAATATCGACCGCGGCAGCACAGGACAGTCGGCAGAAATGTACTCGCGCCCCAGTGTCCTGCACCAGCGCCATCATTTGCGCCAATGCCGCTGTCTCGGCCGCCGACGGAACCCCTGGCAAGCCCAGGTGGGCCGCTGTCGCCCCTTCATGCGCGCAACCTTCTCCCGCCAGCGCATGGTCCATTGGGTGATAAAACACGGTCAGGTCCTGACTGCTGGCGTACTCCATCACACGGCGCAAGACCAGCAAGTTGGCATACGGACGCAAGCCATTACTGATGCCGACACACCCCACTTCGCGCAAGGCACCCAAACTTGAAAGCTGCGTGTCCCCCAAATCCTGCATGGCGGCACCCAGCGACTTCAGGTGCACCAGCCCGGCATCGGCAACCTGCTCCATCAACAAGCGCACTGCAGCCGGCGAATCAGGAATGGGCTGCGTCTCGACCAGCGAACAGACCGTGGTCACCCCGCCGGCAACTGCAGCGCGGGATTCGCTGAGCGCGGTGGGACGGAATTCTCCGATCGGCGTCAGACACACAGCCAAGTCAATGGCTCCAGGCATCACCAGACAGCCTTTCGCGTCCACTTCCTGTTCTACCGTGAAGTCCGCCGGAGCCGCACCGATGCCGACAATTTTTCCTTCTGCACAATAGAGATCCTGAGCCGTCTCTGTCTGGTCGGCCAACACCCCTCCCTGAATGCACAGCCGCGTCACCAGATCCGCCCCCGCATCGCCATCGACAGAATCGCCATTCGCACGGCAATGCCATTGCGAACCTGCTGCAAAATCACCGAGCGCGGCCCATCCACAACCGCGGATTCCGCCTCCACGCCTCGATTGACCGGTCCCGGATGCATGACAATGCCATCCTTGGCCAACAATTCAACGCGAGCGCGCGTTAGGCCATACAGCCGATAGTATTCGCTTTCATTCGGCACAAAACTTCCGTGCATGCGTTCCTTCTGCAGGCGCAGCAAAATTGCCGCATGAGCCCCGGCAAGCCCTTCTTCGATGGAGGCATACGACACCACGCCCAGGCTTTGCACTTCCTGTGGCAACAGCGTGCGCGGCGCCACCACCCGAATTTCACCAATCCCGAAAGCGCGCAGGGCCTGAATTTCGGAGCGCGCCACCCGCGAGTGCAGGATGTCACCCACGATGGTCACAGCGATCTGGCTGAAGTCCGGAAAATGCTGCCGCAGCGTAAACATATCCAGCATCGCTTGAGTCGGATGCGCATGACGGCCATCACCGGCATTAATCACGCTGACATGATCTTCAACGTGCTGCACGATGAAATGCGCCGCGCCGCTTTCGTGATGGCGCACCACAAACATATCGCAGTGCATAGCCTGCAGGTTGCGTAGGGTGTCGAGCAAGCTCTCGCCCTTGGTGGTCGCAGCCGTCGCCATGTCGAGGTTCAAGACATCGGCAGACAGGCGCTTGGCAGCCAACTCAAAAGTCGTGCGCGTGCGCGTGCTGGCCTCGAAAAACAGATTGACGATGGTCTTGCCGCGCAGCAAGGGAATTTTTTGCGTGCTTCTCCCAGAGGCCGACTGAAAGGAACGCGCCATCTCCAGAATCTCCTCGAGAAGCGCAACAGGCAATCCCTCGATACTGAGAAAATGTCGCAGACGCCCCTGTTCATCCAATTGGCAGCGCGCCGCAGAGGCGTTGGGAAACAGGACCGTCTGATCGCTCATTCGATAGAATCTCCGAGCAAGGGCTCGTACGGACGCGTGATCTCCAGTTCCATCGGATCAGGGCCGTGTAATTTGACGCAGTCTTCCGGCCCCAACTCCAGCCGCATGCCCACCAAATCCGGCGCCACCGGAATTTCGCGCCCGGCACGATCGACCAACACCGCCAGCATCACCGATGCCGGGCGTCCGTACTCAAACAGTTCATTCATCGCCGCGCGCGTGGTGCGCCCGGTATACAGCACATCATCAATCAGCAAAACGTGTCGCCCATCCAGAGAGGCCGGCATCTGAACCGGTTTGCGCGGACGAACTCCCGTGTGCTGCACATCATCGCGGTGATAACTGACATCCAGCATGCCCAGCGGCTCCGTAGCGCCACAGCGTGCGTGCAGAATCTCCGCCACCCACACGCCGCCCGTGTGGATGCCAACAAAAACCGGGTGGATTCCCCGGTTCGCTAAAAAAGACTTAACTGCATCACCTAAATGCGATAAAACGGCGCCCGTTTCAATTTTCTCGCAGGACGGCATCATGTTCAGAAAACCAGGTACTGAGGATGCAGGCAGCGGCCATCTTATCAGTTTCGCCGCGATTCGTCTTGCCGCGTCGCCCTTCGAGACGCTCCGCACGCAGTTGTGCGCGCGCCGCAGCTGAACTGTAATCTTCGTTGACACGCTCCACCGGCAGGCGATAGCGCCGCTTCAATTCCGAGCAGAACCGGCGCATGGCCTGAAACCAGGCACTGTACTCATCCCGCTGCTCGCACGGCTCTCCGACCACCAAGACACTCGGCGCCCACTCGCGCACCAGCCCATCAATGGCGGCCCAATCCACCGCTCCGGTCTGATTGGCCACTACCGCAATTCCTCGTGCTGTCTCGGCTTCGCGGGAACCTACCGCCACCCCGATTCGCGCCATTCCAAAGTCAAATGCCAGCGCCATCCCCGAGCCTTCAGGCATGACCGATTCCGGGATACAGGGTTGCCGCATCGAGCCCCAGTTGCGCCATGGCCTGACCCCAGCGCTCCACCGGCGGCAAATCGAAGATCAGGTCCGCAGATGACGACACAATCCACCAGGCCCCCGCCTCCATCTCCTGCTCCAGCTGCCCCGGGGCCCAGCCGGCCCAGCCAATCGCAACCCGCAGACGTTCCGGTCCCTGCCCAACCGCGCCTT
>RKRZ01000198.1 GCA_007571105.1 Gammaproteobacteria bacterium | reverse complement strand
GCCAGAACATCATGTGCCGGCAGCACAAAAAGCGCATCTCCCAGAAGCCCCTCCGACAAAAATGCCCCCGCCCCTACAGGGGATGTCAGCGTCAGGACCGTCAAGGCAATGAGCGGCACCACCACACTCCAGCCCTGCTCTCGCGCTTCTGCGACTTTCACCGAGCGCGCCTCACCTGCGAACACGTAATAGCCCAACCGCACTGAATATAGGGCAGTGACCGCCACACCCACCACGGCCATGCCGTGCGCGAACGGCGCCATCATTAACTCCGACTGTCCCACCGCAGCGATGATCGCTTCTTTGGAGAAAAATCCGGCAAAGCCCGGCATCCCCATCAACGCCAGCGACCCAATCACGAAAGTGGCCGTCGTTACCGGAAGGCGTCGCCACAATCCGCCCATCTGGCGAATGTCCTGCTCGTGATGCAAAGCCAGGATGACGGAGCCAGCCGCCAAAAACAGCAGCGCCTTGAAGAAGGCATGGGTAAACAGGTGGTACATGCTGGCGGCATAAGCCGAAGCGCCAAGCGCCATCGTCATGTAGCCCAGCTGCGACAGCGTGGAGTAAGCAATCACGCGCTTGATGTCGAAACTCACAAGTCCCAGCAGTCCCATGAACAGCGCGGTGACGCCCCCGATCAGCAGGATCAGGTTGAGCATGGCCTCGCTGCCCTCGAACAGCGGCGACAGCCGCGCCACCATGAAGATTCCTGCCGTCACCATGGTCGCGGCATGAATCATTGCCGAGATGGGCGTCGGGCCTTCCATCGAATCCGGCAGCCACACGTGCAGAGGCACTTGAGCCGACTTGCCCATCGCTCCGAGAAACAGCAGAAAACATGCCATGCCCAGCATGGAGATGCCCGCAATCGGCGCCGGCATTTGCGCCAGCGCTTCGCTGTGCGCAAACACTTCCGCGTAATTCAGGCTGCCGACTCCGGCCAGCAATGCCCCCATCCCCAAAAGAAAGCCGAAGTCGCCGACGCGATTGACCAGAAAAGCCTTGAGCCCTGCAGCCGTTGCGCGCTCCCGGGTGAACCAGAATCCGATCAGCAGATACGACACCAGCCCCACCCCTTCCCAACCGATGAACAGCAGCAGGAAGTTGTCGGCCATCACCAGCAACAGCATGGCGAGAGTAAACAGCGACAAATAGCAGAAGAAGCGCACATAGCCCGGGTCATCGCGCATGTAGCCGATGCTGTAGATATGAATGAGCAGCGACACCACGCTCACCACCACCATCATCAGCACGCTCAGGGAGTCGATCAGAAACCCGATGTCCAGGCCATAGCCCGCCGGGCCCCACGCATACAGCGTGAAAGCCTGCGGCTGCGGCGCCTGAAGATAGGACACGGCGAGCGTCAGGCTGGCAATGGCGGCCACCGCCACCCCGGCAATCGTAAGGATGCTGACCATGCGCGGACTCAGCACGCGCACGCCCAGACCGGCTCCCACAGCGCCCACCGCCACCGAAGCCAGACTCACCAGCGCGAGGAATTGCGAATCCATCTACTCGCGCAACTCCCGCAATTCTTCTGTATCAATGGTGGCGCGCGAGCGAAACACGACCACCACAATCGCAAGCCCGACGGCAATCTCCGACGCCGCAATGGTCAGCACAAACAGCGCGAACACCTGGCCGCCCAGATCCTGCAGATAGTGCGACGCCGCAATCAGGTTGGTGTTGACGGCCAGCAAAATCAACTCCAGCGCCATCAAAAGCACCAGCACATGGCGGCGATTGACGAACACCCCGGCGACGCCGATGGCAAACAGCGCCCCCGACAGAAGAAGAAAATGCGTGTGGCTCAACACGGCGGTTCCGTACGCCCGTCCGTCAGCCGAAGCCGCTCCTGCTTGCTCGCCTGGGTCTGCTCCGAAGGCTTCTGGCGGTGCTGCTCGCCGCGTTCGCGCAAGGTCAGGGCAATCGCCCCCACTATGGCAATCAGCAACGCGACCGCCGCCGCCTCAAAAGCCAGCGCATACTCGGTATACAGCACCGCGCCCAGAGCCTGCGTGTTGCTGCCGATCGTGCTCGGCACCTCTTGCGCCGGGCCGAAGTCCTCGCTTCCCAGCACGGCAAGCAACTCGGCAATCATCAACAGCGCAACCAGTGCGGCCGAGAGCCGAAACGGCGCGCGCTGCTCGGCGGGCGTCTCTCGCTCGACCATCATGACCACGAACAAGAACAGCACCAGCACCGCGCCGATGTACACCAGCACCAGAAGAATCGACAGAAACTCCGCGTGCAGCAGCATCCACAGCATGGCGGCCGTGAAAAACGCCAGAATCAGGCACAGCGCCGCGCGCACCATGCAGCGCAAGGTCACCGTCGCCACTGCCGCCGTCAACAGGACGGCAGCAAGAGCATAGAACAACAGCGCCTGAAAACCCATCAGGGGTCGGCAACATCCGGTGCGCGGTGCTCGGCGATCCGCTTCTCATAGCGGTCGCCGATGCGCAACAGGTCTTCCTTGGTCATGATCTGGTCGCCCGCGCGCTCGAAATGAAACTCATGAATGTCCGTCTCGACGACGGCGTCGACCGGACAGGCCTCCTCACAAAAACCGCAATACACACATTTAAATAAATCAATGTCGTAGCGGGTGGTTCGGCGCGTGCCGTCGCTGCGCTCCTCGGATTCAATCGTGATGGCCAGCGCCGGGCAGACGGCCTCGCACAACTTGCAGGCAATGCAGCGCTCTTCGCCATCGGGGTAACGACGCAGGGCATGCAGGCCGCGAAAGCGCGGCGACTTGGGCGTGGTCTCGTTGGGATAGCGCAATGTGAGTTTGCGCGATGTCAGACGCCGTCCCGTCACCAGCAGGCCGCGCATCAGGTCCAACAGACTCAGGCTGCGAAACAGGTAGCGAAGATCCCGGATCATCGAACCACTCCTATCAAGTGCTGTGCGACGCCCAGCACAAAAATCCAGATCAAGGTCACGGGAATGAAGGCCTTCCAGCCCAGCCGCATGATCTGGTCATAGCGGTAGCGCGGGAAGGTAGCACGAAACCACAGAAAGCAATACATGAAAAACGCCGTCTTCAACACCCACCAGTGAATGCCGGAATCGAGCACCGGCAGACCCTCGGCCCAGGCCCAGCCCTCAAAAGGCGACAGCCAGCCGCCGAAAAACAGGATCGCGGTCAACGCCGCCACCAGCGTCATGGCCGAGTATTCGGCGAGGAAAAACAAGGTGAACCCGGCGCCCGAATACTCCACGTGAAAACCCGCCACCAGTTCGGATTCGCCCTCCACCACATCAAAGGGCGCACGGTTGGTCTCGGCCACTCCCGACACCAGATAGACCACAAACAGCGGCAGCAGCGGGAGGAAAAACCAACTGAGCACGCCGCCGCTTTGCGCCAACACAATGGCGCTCAGGTTCAGGCTGCCGGCCAGCATCAGCACGCCGACCAGCGCAAAGCCCATGGCGATTTCGTAGGACACCACCTGCGCCGCCTGGCGCATCGCGCCGAGCAGCGCATAACGGGAATTGGAGGCCCAGCCGGCGATGATGATGCCGTAGGCGCCCAGCGACGTCAGCGCCAGCACATACAACAGCCCCGCATCCACATCCGCAAGCCACACCCCCTCATCGAACGGGATCACCGCCCAACCGCCCAGCGCCGGCACCAAAGCCGCCAGCGGCGCGATATAGAACAGGCCGCGATTGGCCTGCTGCGGCTGCACCACTTCCTTGGTAATCAGTTTCAGCGCATCCGCGATCGGCTGAAACAGGCCGCGCGGGCCGACCCGATTCGGCCCCAGCCGCATCTGGATGTAGCCGATCACCTTGCGCTCGGCATAGGTGTAGTACGCCACCACCACCAAAAGCGGCACCAGAATGAAGATGCTGTGCAGCAGGATTTCAGCCACCCGCAGCCAGACCGCCGCATCGGTGGTCCAGTCAAACATAACTCAATCTCACCGCGTCCATCGCCGCGCCCAATTCCGCCAGCACTTCCGCGCCGGTTGACAAATACACGCAATCCTCCGGCACGGTCTCATCCAGTTTGAGCGGGAGCACCAGTTCCGCGTGTTCCTGATGGATGCGAACTTCCGTCGCGTTGGCCGGAATGCTGTAGGCCTCCAATGTCTTCGGATGCGCGCGAATGGCGACATCTCTCGCCAGTTCCGTCTGCTGCAGCGCATGCGCATGGCGCACCACTGCATCCTGCTGATACAGCGACGGCATCCCCACCCGCAGCAAATCCTTTTGCGGCACGCGAAAGTCCGACAGGCCTGTCAGCGGCGGC
>RKRZ01000010.1 GCA_007571105.1 Gammaproteobacteria bacterium | reverse complement strand
GAGTGACGGCCAGGCAGCGCTGGCGGAGCTGGAAGAAGTGATTTTGAGTGCTGTCACCAAGGCGCAAACGCGCAAGCGCGACGACATCGGCAGCGCGACCTGGATTCTGGACTGGGCATCCGCCCGCCATGAGACACAATACACTCGACTGTTTCGATCATGAGCACACCTTTTCGCGTCGGCATCGGAGGTCCCGTCGGAACCGGCAAGACGGCCTTGATGGACGCCTTGTGCAAGCGCCTGCGGGATGACTTCAACATTGCCGCCATCACCAATGACATCTACACCGAAGAAGATGCTCAATTCCTGACGCGCTCCGGGGCATTGGAGCCGGAACGCATCCGCGGCGTGGAAACCGGAGGCTGCCCGCATACGGCCATTCGCGAGGATGCCTCCATCAATCTTGCCGCCATTTCCGACATGAACGCAAAGTTTCCAGGACTCGACATTGTTTTGATTGAATCCGGCGGCGACAACCTTGCGGCGACCTTTTCTCCGGAGTTGGCCGACATTACGATTTATGTGATTGACGTCTCTGCCGGCGACAAAATCCCGCGCAAAGGAGGCCCGGGAATCACGCGCTCCGATTTGCTGATCATCAACAAAATTGACTTGGCGCCTCTCGTTGGCGCCGATCTGGATGTCATGGACAGAGATGCCCGACGAATGCGCGGAGAACGACCTTTTCTGTTCAGCAACTTGAAAGATGACACCGGCGTTGACGCCATCACTGAATTCGTTCTGCATAACGGAGGCTTTTCCGCTTCCTGATCTCCTTTCTCGGTCCTTGCTCCTCCGAAATTTCCGATAGATGCGTGGAACGCAGAGACTGTAGCAACAATTCTTCAATTGAAGAATCGTCAATTAACTCGCACCCGTCAAACTGGCTTTGACTTCTACAGCCAAAGATTTAATAGAAGTTTCCCCGGCCTTCAGGTCTTCAAAAACATACGGATTGAGAAATTGTCTTCCTGCCAACAAGGCACGATCAACACTCGTCAATTCTGCATCAATACAGACCTCTTCCCAGTGTTCGGCTATGGTCATCAACTGCCGCTCAACAATTTCGCGCACCTGACTGGGTGACAACAAGAATTGATCCGCAACACGTAAGCACGAGGAAATGCGGCTCTGCCGCTGTTCACCCCAAATCCTCATTGCCTGACTTGCAATGTTTCCTGTGCGACCTTGAGGACATAGGTCGTACGCAGGTGTGAGTGCAAGAGAAACGCCATCCCAAAACGCTGCGTGGTTCCTCGCATGATCGTCCGTATTGCCACACAGAATATTGAAGACCAGACGGCTAAAAAGTTCTTCCAAAGATGTTGCCGTATCTGAAAAATGGTGACGGATCAGCACCGCGAAATCCTCATAGCTCGCGTACCGAGCCATCATTTCGTCTAACCTCAAGAGCGTCAGGGCCGAAACTATGGCGCGCCGTTGCCATCCCGCTTCTGTCTTAACCCGATCAAAACGTTCAGTCAGAAGGACCTCTTTCCCAGATGCGTAGGCAAGTTCGACAGGGGCAACTTCTATACCGCAGAGACCTGCAAGCCGCATTGCTACAAATTCGGCTTTCACAATGCTGCGTACATCGTTGTTCGATGAAAACTTCGCAATATATTTTCGGCCCTCACTCTCAATAAGTGCTTTGGGCCGTGCCCCACCGATAGAACTCGCATGAAACAGTGCATCATCGAGGTCTGGCGTCAATGGGATGCCATTTTCAACCTTCTCGGCCGAGGTCAACAACTCTTCCAGCGTTGCATTGCCCGGAGATCTGGGGACATACTCTGATGAGGATTCCTGAAAATCTAGTGCGCCAATACGATCCGACCCTGATTCCAGAAGGTACGTCAATTCGCTGAGTGCCTCCGTTTCAATATCTCGTCCCTTTTTACCGAGCAGACGATTGATAAGGACCCTGCGGCCCCAAGCATCGGGGGAGGCATCGCGAATACAACCTGGCATGACCAAACTATTGAACAAGGGAATGGCTCCGCTTTGAAGCGGCAATTCAGGCGCATAGATCGAAATAGCATCCCCGCGAGCAAGATAACTTTTGCCATAGTTGAAAACAAGCGTTTCATTCCTCGCGGCCAATTGCCCCGCGACAACCGGCTCGGGCTGTCCCGGAAGCCAAATCCAGACATAGCCGCTTCGTGGTTTAGAAGTCATCGTTCACACTTTGCTTCGGTGGATGAGTATGCTTCGGCAGTAAAGTCAAGATTTCATCACTTCGAGCCCGGTGTCTCTGTAAAGAATCCAAATCCGCATCAAACAAACGGACCCCCGTCAGTGCAGCAAGCTCGAAAACCAGACCCACCGAACATCCCAAAGCTCCATATTCGATTTTCTGAACCGTCGCTCGTGACGCCCCCGCTCGTTCAGCAAGTTGCTTTACAGACCAGCCTCGCTTCTTGCGGCCGATCCTGATCTGTTGCCCTAGTAATCGAATGGCTTCCTGTGTGACCTTCGAATATGCATGTATATGTCCCATAATTAACTCCCGACAAATCCGTGCCATAGTTGTTTTGCTGGCCTCGCAAAATGACTATCTCATGAAAAGATAATTATTTTATTCTTATTCTTCAGAAAAGACTAAATTATTATATATTTTTTGTATTTTTCTGTTCTCTAGTTGATTATCGAACGTACACAATCAATTGCTCACAAAAAACTGCCCTTTATAATTGCCCTGCCCTGCAATTCATCACCGTCCCATGTCCCTGCAAAACACCATCGAAGACGCCTTCGAACAGCGCGATCAATTGACTCCGGAGTCTGCTCCACAGACTGTTCGTGACGCTGTTGCTGAAGCCTTGCATGGCCTCAACTCAGGCCAGTGGCGCGTTGCCGAACCCACTGAGGGTGGCTGGGTTGTCCATGAATGGCTCAAAAAAGCCGTTTTGCTGTCGTTCTGCATTACCGACAATGAACTGATTGACGGCGGACATACGCGCTATCGCGATAAGGTCAAGAGCCGTTTTGCGCAGGGCTCCGAAGAGGACATGGAGCGCAGCGGTGTCCGCGTCGTCCCACCGGCGACGGCGCGCTACGGCAGTTATGTCGCACCCGGCGTCATCATGATGCCGAGCTTCGTCAACATCGGCGCCTACGTCGATACCGGAACCATGGTAGATACTTGGGCCACCGTCGGCTCCTGTGCACAGATTGGCAAAAATGTGCATCTCTCCGGTGGCGTCGGCATCGGCGGAGTACTGGAGCCATTGCAAGCAACCCCCACAGTCATCGAAGATGATTGCTTCATCGGCGCACGCTCAGAAGTTGTTGAAGGCGTCATTGTTGAGCGCGGCGCCGTTCTTTCTATGGGCGTCTTCATTGGTCAAAGCACGCGCATTTACCATCGCGACAGCGGAGAGATTACTTATGGCCGCGTGCCTGCCGGTGCTGTTGTCGTCCCTGGTTCCCTGCCCTCTAAAGACGGCCAATACAGTCTGGCGTGCGCGGTGATTGTCAAACAGGTCGATGATAAGACCCGTCGCAAGGTCGGAATCAACGCTTTGTTGCGCGAAGCCGCTGACAGTTCCGAATGATTACGCTGTACGGTATTCCCAATTGCGATCGTGTGCGTGCCGCCCGCAAGTGGCTGGAGCAACAAAACATTTCCTACCGCTTCCACGATGTTCGCGTCACAGTCTTGCCGCGCGCGCAACTCCAGCAGTGGGTTGAGCAACTTGGCTTCGAAGCGCTTGTCAACCGCCGGAGCACAACTTGGCGGCAAATTCCGCCCTCTGTACGGGAACATCTGAGTGCGGACTCTGCTATTGAGTTGCTGCAGACTCAACCAACCCTAATGAAGCGGCCCGTGTTGGAAATCAACAGCCAACTCACCGTCGGCTATGACGAGGATGAGTATCGCCGCATTATGGAGCCTGAGCATGTCTGAAATTCTGGCGTTGTGTCGCGACCTGATCGCACGGCCTTCGGTCACTCCGGAGGATGGCGGCTGTCAGGAATCGCTTGCCGCCCGACTCGAGCCCCTCGGCTTTGTCAGTGAACCCATGCCTTCCGGCGAAGTACAGAATTTGTGGATTCGGCACGGGACTCAGACCCCCTTGTTAATGTTTGCCGGACACACCGATGTCGTACCGCCCGGGCCTCTTGACCATTGGAGCAGTGATCCGTTCACGCCAACCGAGCGTGACGGCTTTCTGTTTGGGCGTGGTGCTGCCGACATGAAAAGCGGGATCGCTGCAATGGCTTTGGCCTGCGCACATTTTGTCGAGGAAAACCCGGATCATCCTGGTTCCGTCGGCCTGCTTCTCACCAGCGATGAAGAGGGTCCGGCCGTCGACGGTACACAAATCGCAATTCAGCGTCTCCAAGAGCGCGGCGAGATCCCGGACTGGTGCATTGTGGGCGAGCCTGTCAGCCGGGAGCATTTCGGCGACGTCATCAAAAACGGCCGACGCGGCTCCTTGAGCGGTCACTTGACGGTGCGCGGGATACAGGGGCACATTGCCTATCCGGATCTCTGCGACAACCCGATTCACCGCTTCGCGCCTGCGTTGCTGGAATTGACTCAGACCAAATGGGATCAGGGCAACGAGGACTTCCCGCCGACGAGTTTTCAATTCTCTGCTGTCACCAGCGATGCCGGGGCAGACAACGTAGTCCCTGGCGAGTTACGCGCGCACTTCAATTTGCGCTACTCGACAGAGGTGAACGCAGAAGAATTGCAGGCGCGCATCGAGGAGGTCCTAAACCGTACCGAGTTGGACTACGAAATCGACTGGTTGCCGGCCAGCCTCCCATACCGAACTCCGCCAGGCCGCCTGACCGCAGTCTGTCAGGAGGCGCTTCGGGAAGTGATCGGTGTAGAAGCAGAACTGTCAACGGAAGGCGGCACTTCGGACGGGCGTTTCATCCGGCCGACAGGAGCTGAAGTTGTCGAGGTCGGAACGGTCAACCGGAGCATTCACAAGATTGACGAACACGTCCAGATCACAGACCTGGAGGCGATGGTCGAAACCTACTGCGCCATCACCCGCAAGCTACTCCTCGTCTAGGTTCTCCGCCACAAGCTGATCGCCTTGGGCATTGACCGGATCAATGCTGCGATCCCAGCGCTTCAAGAAGTCATGAAAGTGCTCGCAGCCTTCCTCGTGCCCTTCTTCCTCCAGGTAATTCTCCAATTCATCGCATAACTGCACATATTCCGACTGCATCAAATTGCCGCGCATGAACTCAAAGCGCAACAAAACCAAATAGGTCATCAGGGCATCGACTTCACAGTACTGGCGAATCTCCTTCAGCCGCCCTTCCTGGTAGGCCGGCCACACTTCCGCACCCGACAGACCGTATTTGCCCGGGAATCCCATGGCTGTGGCGCATTCATCCAGTCCAATCACTGCGCGAATGTTGTAGCGCGACAGCACGTCCATTAAATCCAGGTGCCGTTCATGGTAGCGGCTGATGTAATTGTTGAATCGGAAATCCTTGTCATTCGCGCCGGTCTCCCAGAATTGCATCGCGTTGATGCCGTACAACATCGCCCGGTAATTCAGCACCGGCAAATCAAAGCCATTGCCATTCCAGGAAACCAGTTGCGGAGCATTGGCCCGTTCAATTCCCTCATAGAAACTGCTCAACAACTCTACTTCGCTTGATTCGAGATTGCCCAAAGACTTCACCAGCACGCCCGAATGCTTGAAGCCGCGGTACACCACCGAGATGCAGATCACGCGTTGCGCATGCAGGGGCTGAAACTGATGGCCGCCGGTCTTTTGCATCCGCACTTGCTCCATGGCGCGCACCACATCCGCATCCGGAATCTCCTCACCCATATTGAACTGACGCCGACCCAGCGCCACGTCTGGAATCGTCTCAACATCAAAAGCCAACACATCATTGATCATTTGCAAATACTCCCGAAGACAAATAGCGATCGCCCCGATCGCAGACAATACTCACCAGCACAGATCCCGGATCTGCATCAGCCGCAACCCGCAATGCGGCAGCCAGACAGCCGCCGGAAGAGATGCCGGCGAAAATCCCTTCACGCCGCGCCATCTCGCGCATCACTTCCTCCGCTTCCTTACGCGTCACATCGATTTCCCGATCAATGACATCCAACTCCTTAATCTGTGGCACATAACCTTCCGGCCAAGCTCGAATCCCCGGAATCGCCTCTCCCTCCGCCGGCTGCACTCCAATGACCTCAATGTTCGAATTCTTCTCTTTCAGATAACGCCCGGCTCCACTGATGGTGCCCGTCGTTCCCATGGAGGAGATGAAATGCGTGATCTCTCCGCCCGTCTCCTCCCACAACTCAGGTCCGGTCGCCTTGTAGTGCGCCGCCGAGTTATCCGGGTTGTCGAACTGATTCAGAATGCGCGCTTCCTTGTTTTCGTGCATCTTCAAAGCGCGATCGCGTGCCCCTTCCATTCCCTCTTCCTGCGTCACCAGAATCAACTCCGCACCGTAAGCCGCCATCGTCTGGCGACGTTCCAGGCTCATGTTCTCCGGCATGATCAAAATCATCCGGTACCCCCGGATAGCCGCGGCCATTGCCAGCGCGATTCCAGTGTTGCCGCTGGTCGCCTCAACCAGCGCATCGCCAGGTTTGATCTCGCCGCGCGCTTCGGCTGCATTAATCATTTCCAGCGCCGGGCGGTCCTTGACGGAACCGGCCGGATTGTCTCCCTCGAGTTTCGCCAGCACGGTCACGCCTTCCGGCGCCATGCGCTGCAAGCGTACGAGCGCAGTCCCTCCGACGCAGGATTCAATCGTCGGATAGCTCACGCAACCCCCATCGCCTGGCGAATTTCGTGTACAGCTTCCGCCAGTCCCACCATGACCGCACGGCATACGATGGCGTGTCCGATATTCAATTCATTCATCCCCTCAATTGCGGCGACTTCTCCCACATTGTCTCGATGCAAGCCATGTCCCGCATTAACTGTTGCTTTTCCTTGCGCATATTCTGCAACATCACGCAATCGGCCCAATTCCACTCGGCAAGCTTCAGGCTGTGTCAGATTGGCGTAGGCCCCTGTATGCAATTCAACCAGCGGCGCCTTCGCCGCCACCGCCGCATCAACTGCCTCCACGCTCGCGTCGACAAACAACGAAACTTGAATGCCTGCTTCTGTCAGACGTGCACACGCTTCCTGAATCCAGCCAGCGCCCCCTTTCACATCCAGACCTCCTTCCGTAGTCAGTTCTTCACGCCGCTCCGGAACCAGACAGCAATAGTCCGGACGAATGCGACAAGCAATGTCCAACATCTCCTCGGTTGCCGCCATCTCCAAGTTCAAAGTGCCCCGAACCTCTTCGCGCGCCATTTCCACATCCGCTAACTGAATATGCCGGCGATCTTCACGCAAGTGCATGGTGATGCCGTCTGCACCCGCATCCTCCACCAGGCGGATCGCTTCGCGTAAATCCGGATACGGGGTGTGGCGTTGCTCACGTAAGGTCGCAACATGATCCACATTGACCCCCAAGCGCACCGTTGACATTGGACTCATCAGCACCTTCACCTTATCCGGAGCAAGAGAGTTCGATGTGCGCCCTGCTGGGGCTTGAGAATCTCCCTGCCGCAGAAATTACTTCATCGACCGCATTATATTCCGCGTGTGTATGACATGCGGCGCCACATGATGGTCGACGAGTCGACGCATCAACCGCCTTGCTTCAAGGCGCACATCTCCCTCAAATCCATTGCGGCGCTGCAACGCAAGTAACGTTGCGCCACGAATCACAATGTCGCGCATCTCCTCGCTCTCTGCTCCCTCTAATACCTTCACGGGCCCCTCATCCAGATCGTAGCGATACCAACTTTCCGCTTCTACCGGCTCACTCGCAGTCTGTTCCAGACGCAAAGAATGCCCGGACAAATCCAGCAAATCCAGCTCGATTCCACGCAAGGCACATTCCGGGTCTGCCGCCGCGCGCAAATCCTCAAGTGCCTGATGATAAATCGGATAGATCTCCTCCGAACGTCGATCCTGGGGCAGCAGATAACTGATTACCTCGTTGACATACAGAGCATAGATCTTGCGCGTACCGTCCTGAATGATCGCAGGCCCCGCAATCTCGCTTTGCCGAAGCGTCTGCAGACTGCCGCGTCCGCCCCAAGATACGCGCACCGGCGTCAGGCTGGGGAGTGCACCATTGTTCTTGCGAGCGCCTCGAGCGCCGCGATGGAGCACACTGATCCAACCGTAATTTCGCGTCACCATGCGATACAGCAGGCTGCTCTCGCGCCACGGTTGCGATCGCACAATGTAGGCATCCACCAGTTCAATCTGGCGCATCACACCCCCCCGTGGTAGCTGCTGATGAATTTCGGGTTCTGCTGCCACTTCTGCCGCACCAGCACATGCAGGCGCAACATCACCGGGCGTTCCAAAAGCTGTTCAATACGCTGGCGCGCCGCCGTTCCAATTTCACGAATCCGCTCCCCTCCCCGACCAAGAACGATTTTGCGCTGCGACACTCGCTCAACCAAAATGTTGGCATAAATATGAACGTGCCGCCCTCGCTCCTTAAAATCCTGGACTTCCACATGCGAAGCATACGGCAGTTCTTTGTCCAATTGCACCAGCAACTGCTCCCGGATCAATTCTTCTACAAAAAAACGTTCATGCCGGTCGCTGAGATCTTTGCTATCGAACAGGTGCTCACGCTCGGGTAATTGTTCCGCCAAAATTTTCTTGAGCACACCGCACCCTTCGCCGGTACGTGCGCTAATGGGGACATATTCCAGAAACTCATGTTCCGCCAGGTGCGCGAAATACGGCAGCAACAACGATTGGTCTCCCAGGCGATCAATCTTGTTGGCGCACAAGATTACCGGCACGCGAGCTTCACGCAAGTCCTCCAGCACCTGCGCGTCGCGATCATTCCAAACCCCGGACTCGACCAGAAAGGCCGCGACATCCACACGACTTAACGCCTCGCGTGCATTTGCATTGAGCATACGGGACAGCCGGCGACCGCGGCCGCTGTAAATGCCGGGCGTGTCCACAAAAACAAACTGCACACCCGCTTCGGTCAGGATGCCTTTAATGTTGTGGCGGGTGGTCTGCGGCTTGCCGGTCGTCGCCGCCAAAGGAGTTCCCATCAAGTGATTGAATAATGTAGATTTTCCGACATTTGGCTTGCCGCATAAAGCCACAAAGCCACATCGGCTCACTCCAGCCATTCGGGCCACCTCTGGAGGATTTCATTGAGCACCGCTTGCGCCGCATCCGCTTCGGCATCACGGATGCGATCTCCGAATCCATGCGCGCGAAGTTCGCCTTCCATGGCATCGCAACACACTTCAAAGCGCGGCGATTGAGTGGGCGTCTCTGCAACCACAGAGTAATCAGGCGGCTCGTGTCCCTGAGCGGCAAGACATTCCTGCAGTCGCGCTTTGGCATTCACCAACTCCTTCGCATCAGGCAACTCACGCAGATGTTCCCCGTACAGATTCATAATAAATTCGCGCACCCGCGGCAATCCTTCCACCTGATAGACCGCGGCAATCATTGCCTCCAGAGCGTTGCCCTCCAAGACGCTTCGCGCCTGCTCCGACAGGTTTTGCCGAGGGTCCGTTTGCAGACACTTGCCCAGTCCGGATTCTCGCGCCAATTCGCTGAGCATGTTGCGGCACACCAGATGCGCCCGCAGGCGCGTCAAATCTCCTTCCGGCGCATCCGGAAATCGTTCATACAAATACTCGGCAATAACCCAGCCAAGCAAAGCATCGCCCAAAAACTCCTGGCGTTCATAGTGGGAATCACTGACGCTGCAGTGGGTGCATGCGGCGTGAAATTCCGGACTTTCCAGAACCGTATCACTCAACCAAGCCTGGTACGCCTCCATCACCACTCAGTCAATTGAACCCAATCGATCGACGAAGGACACGCCAGAGCGCGTCAGAGAAGCTAGCAGAAAATCGTAGTTCATCCAGACAAAGAATGCGCGCCCCACCAAGTGACTTTCCGGCACAAAGCCCCAGACCCGGCTGTCACTGCTGTGATCGCGATTGTCGCCCATCACCAGATAATGCCCCTTGGGCACCTCAAATTCCAGTGTCTGCGAAGGGTACTGTGCATCGGTCAGGATCCGATGCGTACGGTCTTCCAACTTTTCCGTGTATTGCGTGTGGTAGGGCTTCGGCACGCCAAGCAATTGGTTGATGAATTCCTTTGGATGGGATTTGGGATACGCCTGTCCGTTGATTTCCAATTCCTTATCCCGATAGACGACGCGATCGCCCGGCAATCCCACCACCCGCTTGATGAAATCGACGCTCGGATCGCGCGGGTAGCGAAACACCAGAACATCGCCGAGGGCCGGTTCTTCCCATTCGAAAAACTTGTAGTGCAACACCGGCAAGCGCAGACCGTAACTGAACTTGTCAACCAGAATCAGGTCCCCGATCAGCAACGTGGGCATCATCGACCCCGAAGGAATGCGAAAGGGCTCGGCGACGAAACTTCGCAACACCAGCACCAGCAGCAACACAGGAAACAGCGCATGCGACCACTCAATAAACCACGGGCGCTCCCCTTCAGTAGTCTTGGATTTGCGCGAAAGCATCGAGCCATACCGGAAGATGCCCGTCAGCACGGTTGCCAACACCAAGATTAGTTCCAGATCAAAATCCATGGCCACATCACTCTTCGGAAAATATGGAAAGTCTGGTCGGGGTGAGAGGATTTGAACCTCCGACCACTGCAACCCCATTGCAGTGCGCTACCAGACTGCGCCACACCCCGATTCGATAGTTCCTATTCCAGACTCACAAATGAATGTCTCGTCGCACGACTCAGTCGCGCAACAGTACCGCCACCGCTTCCAGCTGATCCACCGCTTTGCGAATGGCTTGCGCCCGCGGCGTATCGTTCATCACCTGCACCTTCTCCTCCTCCGCCTGACGGCCATTGAGTTTTTGCCGTACTCCTTCCAGCGAATATCCTTCTTCCTCGGTCCATTTTTTAATCTGTTGCACCAGCACCACGTGTTCGGGCTGGTAATAGCGGCGCCCCTGCCGGCGAACCGGAATCAGTTTCGGAATTCTCTCTTTTTCCCAATATCGCAATACGTGGAGCTTCACGCCACACATCTTGCTGACTTCGCCGATGGTGTAATACCGTTTTTTCAAAGCTGAATCCTGCTCCTCCGCCATCAGCCATTGCTCTCCTTAATCCTCTTGCGCAAAGTCTGCCCGGCTCGAAACGTCACCACGCGGCGCGCGGAAATCACGGCCGCTTCATTGTTTCGAGGATTGCGTCCGGGGCGTTGCGCCTTATCGCGCAGAATGAAATTGCCAAACCCCCACAATTTCACATTGTCCCCTTCCTGTAAGGCCTCGCTCACCTGCTCGAGAAAGTCTTCTAAAACACGGCGGGACTCGACACGATTGAGCCCCATCTCGTCCGACAAATAATTCGCGATATCAGTCCGGGTTAAGGTTTTTCCCATTATCGCAATCGAGCTCCCAGTCCCTGCGTCAGACTTTCAGTGACACGTTCCAGTAACGCGTCGACATCCGGGTCGGTTAATGTACCTGAAAAACTTTGAAATTTCAAATGCAAACCTATACTTTTCCGACGATTTCCCAATCCCCGTGCGCGGTACACATCAAACACAACGATTTCCACCAACTCTTCAATCCCTAATTCGCGAATGCACGCTTCAAGTTGCGCCGCCTGAACCTCTTCTGCAAGAATCAAACTTATATCTCGTTCCACCGTTGGATATTCGGACCAGGCGCAGAATGCCGGACGCGCCGCATCCTCCCATTCGGAGAATGCAAGTTCAAACAGGACCGGTGAATGCGGCAGATCAAATTCGGACAACCACTTGGGATGCAGCGCCCCGACCAGACCCACCGCTTTCTCTTCCAAGATGATTCGTGCCGTTTGACCGGGGTGCAACGCCGGATGCGTTGCAGACTCAAATCTCAACTGCCCACTCCCTTGCAGCAGACATTCCAGATCTCCCTTGATGTCGTAGAAATCAATGGCGCGTGGAGCCGCACTCCACTGCAACGGATACGCCGCACCTTGTGCAACACCGCTCAGTATCCAAGACTCCGACACTTCCTTCCCTTCCCGACCGAACACGCGCGCCATCTCGAACAGACGCACACTGCTCTGCTGGCGATTGTGGTTATGCTGTACAGCCCGCAGAAGACTCCCGCTCAATGTGGTCCGCATAACCGCATAGTCATCCGAGATGGGGTTGAGCAATCGCCAGGGTTTAGCGCTTGGTGCGAAAATCTGCTCCAATTTCTCTTCGCTGAAACTGTAAGTGACTGCCTCACAATAGCCCCGCTCCACCAGTCGGGTGCCGCATTGTTCAATGCGGCGGGTCAATGCGCTCGGGGAGCCTCGCGTCGTCACCGGCGCCGGCAGCCTGGCGCTCGGAATGCGATCGTAACCATAGACCCGCACCACTTCTTCTACCAAGTCCTGCTCAATTTCCAGATCAAAGCGCCAGCTGGGCGGATGAACCTCCCAATCGGTCGCGCGTACGGTTACCACGCAGCCAAGTGAGCGCAGGATGCGCGTGACCACTCCCTCATTCACCATCAAACCCAAACAGCGCTCCAATTGTTCCGCACGCAGGAATACGGGTTCCGCCCGATACTCGGGAGCCAGATAACCGTGACTTGAAATTTCCGATACCTGTCCACCAGCATGCTCAACGATCAACTGAGTGGCCCGCTGCATGGCCCGGTGTGCGATATGCGGGTCTACGCCGCGCTCAAAGCGTCGCGACGCTTCAGTGTGCAACTTCAGACGCCGGGCTCGCCCGGCAATGGCCGAAGGCAAAAAGTGTGCAGACTCCAGCATGATGCGTTGCGTCTTTTCGGTCACCGCCGTATTGGCGCCGCCAATGACGCCGGCGACTGCGACAGGGCTGTTCCCGGAAGCAATCACCAGAATGTCCGGTCCCAGCGGCAGCATGGAACCATCCAGCGCACGCAACTTCTCCTCCTTGCGCGCCCATCGAACAGAAACCGGCCCACTTAGCGAATCGGCATCGAGAGCGTGCAGCGGCTGACCCAATTCGAGCATGACATAGTTGGTGACATCCACCAGGAAATCGTGCGGCTGGATTCCGCAGCGCTGCAAGCGGTCCTGCATCCCCGAAGGCGTCACTGCCTGTGAGTCGTAGGCTTCGATCAGACGCAGGCTGTAATAAGAACAGCCTTCCGGCTCAACGCTCCCCAGCGAGGGCGGGGTCTGATTCGACACCACAGCCGTCCCTCCTTCCAGACGATCGTCAAACTTTGCTTCCGTCAATACCGACAATTCACGCGCCAGCCCCAGCATGCTCAAGCAATCGCCACGGTTGGGCGTCAGGTCCAGTTCCAGAGTGCGGTCCTCCTGCAATTCTGCTTCCACTCCCGCCAAGGTCAAGAGTTGCGCAATCGTCTCAGCATCCGGCGCTTTCGGCACCCATTGCAACAGCCAATCGAGATCACATTTCATGTCACTCTCCGGAGAACTGGCTCAAAAACCTGAGATCGTTGGCAAACATGACGCGCAAATCCCGGATGTCGTAATACAACATGGCAAGGCGCTCCACGCCCATACCAAATGCGAAACCCGCATGTTGCAGCGGATCAATGTCGCTGCTTTGCAACACGTTGGGGTGGACCATGCCGCATCCCATCACTTCCAGCCAGCCACTGTTCTCATGGCGGACATCCACTTCGGCGGACGGCTCTGTGAACGGGAAATAGGAAGCGCGAAAGCGGATTTCGATTTCCCGCCCTTCGAAGAAATCCTGCAGAAATTCCGTCACGACGGACTTGAGGTGCGCCATATTGATGCCCGGTTCAATGCACAGACCTTCCACCTGATGAAACATCGGGCTGTGTGTCGGGTCAGAGTCACAGCGGTAGACACGCCCCGGCGCAATGATGCGAATCGGTGCGCCATGCTCCGCCATGGCGCGGATCTGAACCGGTGAAGTATGCGTGCGCAACAGTTGCCCATCACTCAAATAGAACGTGTCGTGCATGGCGCGTGCCGGATGAAGCGGCGGGATATTGAGCGCTTCGAAGTTATGGTAATCGTCCTCGACCTCGGGACCTTGCGCTTCCTGGAACCCGTAGCGTGCAAACCACGCACAAATCCGCCGCAAAGTCCGCATGGTCGGGTGGTACGCTCCGGGAGGCAATCGTCGGCCCGGCAAGGTGACATCTATTCGCTCCCGCGCAACCTTCTCTTCAATCGCAACGTGCTTGAGTGCTTGCTGCCGCCCCTCCAAGGCCTGCTCAATCACGCTTCGGATGGATTGCAGCTTGAGCCCTGCATCCGGGCGTTCCTCTTCGGGAAGTTCGCGAATGCCACGTAACGCGGTGGTCAAGATGCCCTTGCGCCCCAGCCAAGAGACGCGCACCTGTTCGAGTTGTGTCAGACTGGCGGCCGCTCGGATCGCCTCTTCGGCATCTCGCTGATAAGAATCGTAGGATGACATGGCGCGCGGGGACTGCGCGGCAAGTCCCTTAGGAGGCAGACAACTGGGACTTTGCCTGATCGACCAGACGTGCGAACGTCTCCATATCATTCATGGCAAGGTCTGCCAGCATTTTGCGATCGATTTCGATCTGTGCCTGGGCCAAGCCACTCATTAACCGGCTGTAGGACAGGCCGAATTGACGCGCCGCGGCGTTGAGGCGAACGATCCACAACCGCCGAAAGTTCTGCTTGCGCGCACGACGATCGCGATAGGCATACTGACCTGCCCGAATCACCGCCTGCTTGGCCGAGCGATAGCTTCGGCTGCGCGCGCCGTAATAGCCGCGTGCCGCCCGCAGCACCTTACGGTGGCGGGGGCGTGCTGTGAATCCTCGCTTGGCCCGGGACATAGACGTGCCTTATACGTACGGCAACAAGCGACGCGCTGCTGCGGTATCGACCGGAGCCACAAGATCCGGTGCTCGAAGCGCACGCTTGCGCGCCTGACTTTTCTTGGTCAGGATGTGATTGCGATGCGATTGGCGGCACTTGAACTTGCCGCTCGCGGTCTTCCGGAAC
>RKRZ01000197.1 GCA_007571105.1 Gammaproteobacteria bacterium | reverse complement strand
GCCCGTCCATATTGTGCGGTTAGCCCAATTCGGTTTAGCCATGTTCTAGTCGTCCAAATTCATAGGAATTGTTGTTCCTTTCTCCCGGGTAGGCAATATCCATCCTACGCTTGAAAGCACCCCAAGTGTTCGATGTTTTCATAAGTGCGATCACTGTTTCAAGCCGCTCTTTCAATTTTGAGTGCCCAATGTCTGTAGTGAACCCTGGGAGTTAAGTATATAGCCCCATTAATTTCCCCCTTCAACAACCTGCGCAACAAAATCATGCGCTTGGTTGGCTAGTTCCCGGCACTCCATTTGCCCGGAGTCAATCACTTCTCCCAGATGCACTTCGGCGCGGATTTCCGCACAGCCGAGAATTCGCCATAAGCTGGTGCTCAGCCAGGTTTTGTCTATGAATGGAACCGCCGGGTTGACGCCTTCTGGGTGAGGATAGCGCAATGCGACCGGTTGGACCGGCACCTGCCGATCAATGGCGGCAGTGAAAAGGGCGGGATAGAAGCGCGTGACTTTGTGGCCTTCGCTGGTGGTTCCTTCTGGGAAAAACAGCACGCTCTGCTGCCGCTCAAATGCTTGGGAAATCTCATTAATGCTGTGTCGCGCTGCGCCGATCGAGCCGCGCTGAATATACAAAGTACCGCCAGCATCCGCCAGACGGCGAATCACCGGCCAATGACGAATTTCCTCTTTGGACAGGAAAACGATCGGCATAACCGACCCCAAAACCAAAATATCCAACCAGGAAATATGGTTGCACGCAACCAGCCGAGGGGCGCCGCTCCACTGTCCCTGAACGGATACGGAGACATTCATGGCGCGAAGCGCTTGCGCAAACCAAAACTGAACCCGCTGTTGCGCAGCACCTTCAGGCGGGGTTTGATGTAGAGCCTGGATATGGGACTTTCTTCCATGCCAGAGTCCCCAGATGACCCATCGCAATAGTCGTCCCAGCCGTATTGGGACGCGAATCCACTTCATGAGGAGGCAAGCCTTTGCCGAAACTCGTCCAGTGATTGCAATGGCAATTCACAACTCGAACCAGTACAGATATATGCGGTAACCCCCTTGTTTGCAGGCTTTTCTGCCAAAGCCTGTGGAAGCGAGCTGGCATCCGTGGGGATGGCGTAACAATCGTCATACCCGGAACCTTCTGCCTCCTGCTTCCAAACTTCCATTTCGGCATCATTGCCGCGCAGAATAATTTGTGTGGGAGCGGGATTTATTGCCCGGTAAGTCTCAAGAAAGCGTGCATGTTCACCGGGTGAGCGAATGATCGCGCCAGAGGCATGGCGCAGAGCACGTTCTGCCAAGTCCACCCAATCACCTCGTCCCATCAGGTAGCCCAAATGCGCCAATCCCTCGCAGGCAACGGCACCGCCAGCAGGTGCGACGTCGTCGGTAAGCATTTGCGGGCGGACCAGCAGATCTTCGTGATCTTGCGAGGTGAAGAACATTTCCCCGTCAGGACCGATAAATTGTGAAGCAATGACCTCCGCGAGTTGGCTTGCAAATTCCAAATCTTCACTTCTCCACCGAGTTTGCAGCAGAAATCGGGCAGCGTCCAGAGTGAATGCGTAATCATCCAGGTAGGCATTGAGGTGTGCGTTCCCCTGGCTGTAACTGGCCTGAAGGCGCGTGCCATCCCAAAGATTCTCCCGCAAGAAGGCAAATGCGGTCTCAGCCGGCTCTAGCCATTTGGGCTCATTCATGAATCGCGCTGCCAATATCAGCGCCCGGATCATCAGCGCATTCCAACTGGTCAGCATTTTGTCGTCGAGGCTGGGCCGGGTCCGCACTGCCCGAGCGTCAAACAGGCGTTCCAGATCTTGCTCAAAGTCTTGCTGCAGCTCTTCCGCGGGTTTTTTCGTGTGTGCCGCCGTTTCTATGAGAGAGCGAAAGCCATGCAAGTGCCAGCGGCCTTCAAAATTGGGTTGCCGATCGACCCCGAAGCGAAATGCGAAGGCATCGAAATGCGCGGCGTCAATCAATTCTTTTAATTCTTCTCGAGTCCAGACATAAAACTTGCCTTCTTCGCCTTCGGAATCCGCATCCAGGCTTGAATAGAAACCGCCTTCCGGGCTCTGGAGCTCTCGAAGCGTGAATGCAACAATGCCGTGCGCGGCGGTTCGCAGCGGTAGAGCTTCGGTTTTGGCGGCGGTCCGAGCGTACAGTGGCAGCAGAAGAGCCTGGTCATAGAGCATCTTCTCGAAGTGCGGAATCATCCAGTGTGCATCGACCGAATAGCGGTAAAAGCCCCCGCCGACATGGTCGTGTAAGCCGCCTTCCGCCATTTGCATCAGGGTATGTGTGGCCATGTGCTGTGCGCGAGGGTGGGATTGGCTCAACAGCCACTGCAACTGGGTTGGCCGTGGGAACTTGGGTGCGCCACCAAATCCACCAGCCCGCTCGTCAAAGGAACGCGCCATCGCTTCAATGGTTTCCGGCTCGATTGAATCCGGCCAGTGGGCAGGCTCTGGGGCCTGATAGATGTTTTGCAGTGCGGCACAGACGGATTCATTCTGTTGAGCTAATTCACCGGCATGTTCCGCATACCAGCCGGCCACGCGTTCAAGGATTTCAGGGAATGCGGGCATGCCGTGGCGAGGCTCTGGGGGGAAATAAGTGCCGCCGAAAAACGGAATGCGCTGATCGGGCGTTAAAAACAGAGTCAGGGGCCATCCGCCGCTGCGCTGCGTCAGCAGCATTTGCGCGGTTTGGTACAGCTTGTCCAAGTCCGGCCGTTCTTCCCGGTCAACCTTGATATTGATAAACCAGCGGTTCATCAGTTCAGCCGTCGCTTCGTTCTCGAAAGACTCATGTGCCATCACGTGGCACCAATGACACGCGGCGTAGCCGACCGAAAGCAGGATTGGGCGACCACTTTCATGCGCTGCTGCCAGTGCTTCTTCGCCCCAGGGATACCAGTCAACCGGATTTTCGGCGTGTTGCCGAAGATAAGGGCTGGAGGCGTTGGCGAGACGGTTAGACATGAGCAAAAGGACGGGTTATTCGATTATAGGAGACATGCGTTTGGTTTCTTGCTTTGCAATGCTCTGCGTTTCTTGAGGTGGCGCAACTGTTCTGGCAGCGACAAAACTACCGTACTCTTTGTCGCTGTGCCGATTTATGCGGCGTCATAGAACAGCCCCTCACTGTCTGTGAAAAGTTGAATATAGGGCTTATATAGAAAGCGCCGGTTGCGTTTGTACCCGGTCATTTCCTCCAGAATACCGGCTTCAACGAAACGCATTATCAGGTTGTTCGCCGCCGAATAACTGACTTCCGTCAACTTCACGATGTCAGAGACCGCAAGTATGGGCCGTTGATAGAGTTCTTCCAGCACCAAATGGCCGTTTCCGGAAGCCCGGCCAAAACGCTCGGTAATCAAGAAGCGATGCTGTTCGCGCAGTGCGACAAGTTGAGACGTGGTTGCAACGGCATCAGCGCTTACTTCACACACTCCGCGCAGGAAAAAAGCAAGCCAACCCTTCCAATCCCCATCATCCCGTATCGCCTGGAGATGTTGGTAATACTCCTGGCGGTGCTTCTTGAGGAAAAGGGACAAGTACAGAACCGGTTTGTGCAGGATTTTTTGCGAGTGAAACATAAGCGGGATGAGGAGGCGCCCAATGCGGCCGTTCCCGTCATGGAACGGATGAATGGTTTCAAATTGCGCATGCGTCAAACCCATCCAGACAAGTGTTGGAAGACTGTCCGGCTGGCCAAGGAAGGTTTCCAGATTATTCAGCAATTTCGGCACTTTTTCTGGCGGAGGCGGGACGAAGTCTGCGTCATAGGGAGTGCAACCAGGTGCGCCGACCCAACTCTGGTTTTGGCGCAGTTTTCCTGTTTGGGACTGTCCCCCCTGATCTTCCTGCATTAATTTGGTCTGGATATCCTGGATTAAGCCAATACATAACGGGACCGTTTCCAAGCGCTGAAGCCCATGGTCTATTGCATGCATATAGTTAATCGTTTTGCGAAGACTTCTGGACTGTATTGGTCCCCGAATTTCAGACTCTGCAGACAAAATCTCATGGAGAGAACTCCGGGCCCCCTCAATCTGGCTGGACAACACGGCTTCCCGACGGATATACATCGGCACAAACACATCAGCATTCGGCAAAATCTGAATGGCACCATCCAACCGTCCAAGCATGCGATCAGTTTGGGACAGCAGGCTGAAAAGATCACCGTCTATATCGATTGGGGGTTGTGGAGGGAGCGGGTTCGGAACGAAGGTTTTGTAGCCCTGTGGCTGGGTGACATATTGGCCTGTTTTCGACCGAGCATTGGACCCATTCTTTTTGAAAAGTTCCATAGCATTTTTTTTAGTGGAGGCATACGCCAATATAAAACTTTTCCCTCTCCATGTCAAATTTAAACTATAGTATAAGATAATTCTATTTGAAGAATCAGTATCTTATAAAT
>RKRZ01000123.1 GCA_007571105.1 Gammaproteobacteria bacterium | reverse complement strand
GCGTCGCAGGCGCCCAGGATAGTTTGCTGAGGAACGGCTTGTGCGCTCCACTGCCTGCGCAGGTCGGCTTGTTCCAGCAGTTCAAGTCTCCATTCAATGGCGGCTGGAACGGGTGGTTGCGCATCCTGCAATTGACGGCTGATGCTCTTCGCATTGCGGTCGCCATGGGTGACCAACGCAGTGAAATGGCGCAGACCTTGCGCGACATTGTTGCGCAGGCGGGTGCGGAAATCCTGGAAGTCTGCCGTTTTGATGGCGCAAGGCCAGTCGTTCGACTCCAGCATGCGCGGCTGCGCAGCAATCAGGCTAAGTGAGCGTGGAACCGCGCCGCGCGCCATGGCGCCAAGCGCCACCAATCCCCCCATTGACCAGCCGACCCAATGCGCATCTGCATGGCGCATCAACAGGCCGCTGGGGTCGCATTCGACCGGGCAGGGCGTGCCGTGATAGCCCGGAAGGTCGATAAGGTGGCTCGTATAATCTTCGGGCAGCCGAGCGAGAAGTGGCTCCCAAACAAACGAATGAAACCCGAATCCATGAATCAATACCACCGGTGCCATTGCTGGATTGAACGTTGATGATGTGTAGCGAAATCGGCCTGCTGTTGACGGGCTTGGGCGTGGCGGCCGGGGCTTATTTGATCGGCTCGATCAACAGTGCTCTGATTATAAGCAAGTTGGGCAGAGTGCAGGACCTGCGCGCGCATGGCTCTGGCAATCCGGGGGCGACCAACATGCTGCGGGTGTCGCAAAGCCGTGCGCTGGCCGTCGCTACTTTGGTAGGGGATGCGGGCAAGGGGGCGTTGGCGGTCTGGTTGGCAAGCAGTTTGTGCCTGGTGCCTGAGGATGCACTTGCAACGACTGCGGCGGTGTTCGCGGTCCTCGGGCATGTGTGGCCCGTGTTCCATGGCTTCAAGGGAGGAAAGGGAGTAGCGACCGTGGGTGGGGTTCTGTTGGTTGCGAGTCCTGTTTTGTTTGCCGTCTGGCTGGCGACTTGGCTGGTGGCTTATGGTCTTTACCGTCTGGTATCGGTGGCTTCGGTCGCATCGGTGGGCGCATTGCCCCTGTATGCTTGGGCCGCGCATGGCAGTTCGGAGTTTTTGCTGGGTGCGATTTTTCTTAGTGTGCTGGTGATTTTCCGGCATCGGGAGAATATTGAGCGTCTGAGGTGCGGGGAAGAAGGCAGGCCGTAACTAGAGCTTTGCTCCTTCTGACTTTTCGGGAAGCAAGAAATGTTGAACAGTCAGTGACGAAAGGGGTCACCGTTTGTGCTCTTCATGGATGGTCTTCATCAATTCCGCAACAGATGCACCCCTGAGATGTTGGCGGCGGTTCTCGATACGTGCAGTAGCCCGCTTTGCTTGCTCGCGAGGGCTAGTCATCGGCACGAGTTGGGCGACTGGCCTGCCATGCCGTGTGATGGTCAGACTTTCGCCGTGCGCAACTCGGTCGAGCAGCCTGGACAAATGTGCTTCGGCTTCATGGGCGTCGATACAATCCATGAGTGCTTCTTCACCTCTATAGAGGCAATTTCAGACAAATAATACAACGAGTCTGATCAAGGGCAACATTCCCTCTTGACATAATAATAATTCTCATTATAATTATCTAATCACCTCTAACCTTATTTCTGGTTTCATATTAGCCTTGGGAAAATGAGGAAAGAGCCAAATAAACCACGGAAGGCGTAAAGAACCATGCTAAATCAATACATCGATGGTAAGGCGGAGACTTACCACAAAAAATGGCAGTACGCTTTACCGCTGTTTTTGGCGTGTGCGGTAGCCTTTGCCCAGGAACCTGAATCCGAGGATGAAGACGAGCTTCCTCCGGAAGTAATCATTGTGGGTGGCGTCAACGATGCCCAGGACATTCCCGGTTCTGCGCACTTCATTGGACCCGAGGAGTTGCAGCGGTTCAACTACTCCGATATTCACGATATTGTGCGCGAAGTGCCCGGAATCTCCGTGCAGATGGAAGACGGCTACGGCTTGCGTCCCAACATCAGTATTCGCGGGACGCCCACAGAGCGAAGCGCCAGCATTACGTTGCTGGAAGATGGGGTAATGATTGCACCGGCACCTTATTCCGCTCCTTCTGCCTATTACTTCCCTACCGCTGGGCGCATGCACGCGATTGAAGTGTTGAAGGGTCCGTCTGCGATCACGCAGGGCCCGTATACCATCGGTGGCACGCTGAACATGATTTCCACTCCAATTCCCCGTGACACGGGCAGTCGGATCATGATGGAGAAGGGAGGTGATTCCGAGTATCGCCTGCACGCTTACGGAGGCGGCACCTCCGATAGCGGGGTTGGCATGATGATCGAGACTCATCAGTGGGGGACCGACGGTTTCCAGAATCTCGATACAGGGGGCGATACGGGACTCAGTCTGCAGGACTATACGTTCAAGTTGCGTTACGCGCCGACAAACTCACGCCACTCTGTGGATCTTAAGTTTCAGGTTGCCGATCAGAGTTCCGACCAAAGTTATCTGGGTCTGACGGATAAAGACTTTGGGATTGACCCACACCGACGTTATGGCGTGTCGCAATTGGACAACATTAAGACCCAACACGATCAGCAGATTTTGACCTATCGGTATCAAGCCAGCGATTCGATGTCGTTCTCAGCGACCCTCTACAACAACGAGCATCAGCGCAATTGGTTCAAAACCGAAGGCATGAAGCCGGCAGGGAATCATGATGGGAGCGATAACTGGGGCAGCAGCGGCGGCAGGTCGAGTTGGTCCAGCATTATTGGCAAGATTAACAAGGGCGATGAGGTCTGTGGAGGAGGTGTCTGCTACACGGCAGAACAGGCGCAGGAAATCTTGCGTGGAGAGCGCGACACCAACCCCGGTGCGATCCAGTTGAAGACCAATGCCCGTGAGTATTTCTCCCGCGGCGTGCAGTTCAGGCTCAACTGGGGTGTCGAAATGGGAGCGGTGTCACACGATATAGAGATTGGGGTTCGTTTTCACGAGGACGAGGAGGACCGAATTCAACGGAACGATGCCTACACCCAGGTGGATGGCCAACTGATTCTGTTTGACGAGGGCACCATGGGTCATTCAGGAGCCGGCAATCGGCTTCAGGAAGCGGAGGCTGTCGCCATCCATATTTACGACCGCATCGAATGGGGCGATTGGGTGTTCACTCCCGGGGTGCGCTACGAAGACATTGATCAGAAGCGGACGCGCTGGCGGGCTCATGCGGAAAGGCCGGGTGAAGCAGGGGTAGCCCGCGGAGTCTTCCGCAGTACTCGCCAAAACAAAACGGACGTCTTGCTCCCCGGCATGGGAGCCATGTATCAGGTAAATGACAATTGGTCGGTGCTGGCCGGAGTACACGAAGGCTTCAGCGCTCCGAGCAATTCACCGGGCGTTGATGAAGAGGAGGCCACGAACTACGAGTTCGGGTTCCGTTATGCAAACAGCAATGTACGGGGTGAAGTCATTGGCTTCTACCATGATTACGAGAATTTCTTGGGAGAGTGTACGGCTTCATCTGGCGCGGACTGTGAAGTTGGCGATGCCTTCAATGGGGATGCTGCAACGGTCGAAGGGATTGAAGTTCTGTTGGCAGCAGATTTGGCGGTCAGCGAAACCATGACCCTGCCGTTATCGCTGGCGTACACCTACATGGACACAGAGTTTGATACGGACTTCGATTCGGAATTCTTCGGTGGTGTGACCAAGGGAGATCCGATTCCCTATATTCCCGATAATCAGTTGCGCGTTGGCCTTGGCCTTGAGACCTCCAATTGGTCGATCAATCTCAGCGGCAATTACGTGGATGATGTTTGTGTGGCGGCGGCGTGTGGAGCCTTCCAAAAGACGGATTCGAGTTTTACGGTGGACTTGGGCGCCAGTTATCGGATAGGCAGTCACGTCACTCTGATTGCCCGGGTCTCCAATCTGTTCGATGAAGAAGATATGGTGGCCCGCCAGCCGTATGGCGCACGGCCCAACAAGGCGCGCACGGGATTGGTTGGTATTCGCGTGGAGAACTTTTTTTAGTCGGCAGTGGTGGAGGGTCTGGTCATCCCACAGGCCCTTTTCATCCGTCGCAACAGCCCTGCGCCTTTTTGCTTCTCCTGCAGTGTGGGGCTGTTACCTTTTAGCGGGGACCATTTCTGCCGGTACCCGCAACTATGTTAATTACCGTGGGGTGCCTTCTCTGGCGATTTTAGGCGTATCTACATCCAGCAAAGTGCAACTGCGCGGCGCCAGGGTTGCCCAAGACTCCGCATCAATCTGCAGGCGAACCACGGCACAGGTTGGAAGAGCCCCCAAATCTTCGCCGCTCAGATAAGCGCTTGCCCCACTGGTGGCCGGGTTATGGCCAAATACAGCGACTCGCTCAAAGCGGTCATCCAATTCGCTCAACACGCGCACCAAATCGTGCGGCGAGAAGGTGTACAGTTCATGGCGCAACAGCAGTTCAGATTCCGCAACGCCAACGGCGCGCACACAATGGCCGGCGGTATCCATAGCCCGGCGT
>RKRZ01000027.1 GCA_007571105.1 Gammaproteobacteria bacterium | reverse complement strand
ATGCCAGTGGCGGAAGAGATGGATGCGACGGTGGTGGATATGCGCTTTGTCAAACCTCTGGATATCGAATGTGTGCAGCGAATGGCGGACACTCATTCTTTGCTGGTGACGGTGGAAGACAATGTCCTTGCCGGTGGCGCGGGGAGTGCCGTACTGGAAGTATTGAAATCAACTAAAGTTGTGCGCCTGTTGCGTCTGGGATTGCCGGATCGCTACATCGAACATGGCACCCGCGAAGAGCAGCTTGCGAGCATTGGTCTGGATACTGAGGGAATACGGAAATCCGTCAAGGAGGAAGGGGTGCCCAGGCGGCGCAGACGAAGCAAGAGTGCGTCGGACAAAAACGGCGACTAAAGCAAGCAACAACCGCCTCTCCCGGCGGCAAAGAAAATAATTTAGCCGGTCCAGCCCAATCCTGCGGCGACACAGTTAATGGAAAGCAGCAGGGGCACGAGGTCCTGGGTGTCCGGCTGTTTCTCTCCCCGGCAAATCTTGATCAACTCAACCTGTTCGCGGCTGACGCGGTCAATGATCGGCAAGCGACGTTTCAGGCGGTCCCGGAACATGACGAAGCGGTCGCATAATTGCTCGCTTTTGGAAATTTTCAAAATAACTTCGCAGGTTCGAGCGTATTCTTCCTCGATCATGGCGAAAATCTCCTCAGCCTCCTCTTGCTGGGGAGCCAGAGTGACGTAATCGCGCGAAATGTTCAATTGCACCTGATACAAAGTCTTTTCCACTTCATCCATCATCAACCGGAACAGAAGGTGTGAATCAAACATCTTCTCCAGCAGCGCCCAGCCCTCGTCGCCGCGGACGCGCGTGAATTCAGTGATGGCATCGCCCACGCCGTACCAGCTGGGAATCATCATGCGGTTCTGGGTCCAGGCAAACACCCATGGAATGGCGCGCAGATCTTCCAGCCCTTGAGCGCCAAATCGCCGTGCCGGACGAGAGCCAATTTTGAGCAGCGCCAACTCTTCAACAGGAGAGGCGTTCTGGTAGAACATCACCAGGCCCGGATGATCGGCGAGTTTCCGGTACGCGGTGTAAGACAACTGCGATAACGCCTCCATTGCTTCCTCGAAATCCGGCTGCACGCGGTTGTCGTGCGGCAGGGAATGTCCCAGCACGCTGGCAGCGAGCATTTCCAGTTGCGTTTCGGCATAGCCGTGGTTGGCGTATTTGCCGGACACCACTTCGCCCTGTTCGGTCAATCGCATCCGCCTGCCGACCGTGCCGGGAGGTTGCGCAGCAATGGCGCGTCCCGCCGGCATTCCTCCGCGAGAAGAAGAGCCTCCGCGGCCATGGAAAAACGAAATCGTCACGCCAAACTCCTCGCCGACCCGACACATGCGTGTTTGCGCCAATGACACTTCATGGTTGGAGCACAGGAAGCCCCCGTCCTTATTGGAGTCGGAGTAGCCGACCATAACTTCCTGGACACCTCCAGAAGCGCGCACGCTGCGCCGCACCAGCGGAATCTGCAGCAATTCACGCAGCAACGTGGGCCCGCGACGCAGGTCATCAATGGTTTCGAGCAGCGGCACCACCGGCAGTCGGCAGGTCTCGCAGTTCTCCCGGTCCGAGAACAGCCCGCCGTACTTCGCAAGCAGATAAACCCCCAACAGGTCGGCCTCGGTGTGCGTCATGCTGAGGATAAACGCCCCCAAGGGCTCCAGGCCACGACCTTCCAGAACCTTGCCCAGCAGGCAGAACAATTCCATCGTGCGCCGGGCTTCCGGCTCTTCGAATTCAAACTGCGGCAATTCGCTGATCGGTTCCGCCAATCGCTGCAGCAGCCATTCCTTCCATTCCGGGCTGTTGAGCTCCGGAGCAGGGGAGGACTCCAGGTGTTGGTACAGCGCAGCCAAGGTGTTGTTGGTCATCGTGTTGTTTTCCCGGATATCCAGGTGGGCGGTGTGGAACCCGAAAATCTGTGCTTCCAGCCGCAAGGGAAGGACCAGATCTTCTGAGATTTCCTGGCAATCGGCCTCATGCAGGCCGTGTTCCATCGCCTGCAGGTCGTCGACCAGATCCCGCGCCCGGCGATAGCGCTCCGGGGTGTTTTCTTGAGTGGCTTCCAGGCGCCGGATGATCAGATTCAGATATTGCCGAAAGACTTCTTGCGGGTTGCGCTTGCGAATGGCATCCGCGTCTTCGTGCTCTGTCAACATCTGCTCCAGCCGCTGCGCGAAAGTTTCGGGGACGGTGATGGTATGTGCGGCGATGGACAGTCGGCTGCGTGTTTCAATGACGCGCCGGCGCAGATGCTGCAGCGCCATGCGGCGGTAATTGTCTAGGGCATCCCGGGTGGTTTCCGCGGTCACATGGGGGTTGCCGTCACGATCGCCTCCGACCCAGCAGCCAAAACGCAACAGGGGAGGCAGACCGAAGGAGGCGTCGGGATAACGTTCCTGCAGGGCCTGTGAGAGCTGCCAGAAAAGATCGCGCACGCCGTGATACAGGGATTCGTTGAAGAAGTGCAGAATCCACGAGACTTCCTCATCGACCGTCGGCTTTGTGAGGCGGATCTCGCCGGTCATCCACAGCAAGTCAATTTCGTCGCGGATGTTGCGGATGATTTTGTCGCGTTCGCGCTGGGTGTAGCGGATCTCTTCGAGTTCTTTCAACTGCACATAAATGCGGCGGTGAATTTCCAGCACCGTCACGCGTTTGGCTTCGGTAGGGTGCGCCGTCAGAACCGGGATGACGCAGGTATTGTGCAAGCGCTCCTGCACCTCCCCGGCGCTCAATCCGGCCTGTTGCGCCTGCGTCAGTACGGCGGCCCAGGATCCCGGCACGGCCTCCGCGCCGGATTCCGTCTCAATGGCGCGCCGCCGGCGAATGGCCGCGTTCTGTTCGGCGATGTTGAATAACTGAAACCAGATGCCGTCCGCCTGCAAGACGCGCAGGCGGGTACTCGGCGAGATGGCCTCCTGATCTTCCAGCACCGGCATGATTTCCGGCGCCCGCCGCCGGATGACTTGCAGCAGCAACTCGTGCAGCAGTCCCACCGTGCGCTCGATGTAGCGCAGGGTGTCGTCGCGGATTTTGACTTCGGTGTCTGTCGGAGGAACGACGGCGGCCATCAGAGCCTGTGCCCAAACGTGCGTTCAGGCGACGCGGTCGCTCGGCTCCTTGTCGGCGAAGAACAGGTCGAGGTTTTGCGCCACGCGCATGCCCATGGCGATTCGGGTTTCCGTCGACGCGCTCCCCAAATGGGGCAGCAGCACGGCATTTTCCAGTTCCATAAAGCCCGGGTCCAGATTCGGTTCGCCTTCGTAGACATCCAGTCCGGCACCGGCAATGGTGCCATTCTTCAGCGCCCGGATCAGGGCCGGATTGTCAATGACGTCGCCGCGCGCCGAGTTGATCAGAAAGGCCGAGGGCTTCATGCGCGCCAGCCGTTCGTCATTGAGCAGATGATAGGTGGACTCCCCGCCCGGGCAGTGAATGGAGACGAAATCCGCCTGCTCCAGCACGTCCTCCACGGAATCGCACGCGACAGCATTGAATTTCTCAACGACTTCGGGAGCCGGAGGGTAGGGGTCATGGAAGATGACGTTCATGTCAAAGCCGAAATGGCAGCGTTGCGCCATGGCTTGAGCAATGCGCCCGAAGCCGATGCAGCCCAAGGTTTTGCCGGTGACTTTGGTGGCCAGCATGTGGGTGGGCCTCCAGCCGACCCATTCGTTCGCGCGCAAGTGGCGTTCTCCCTCGCCAGTGCGGCGCGCCACCGTCAGCAACAGGTTCATGGCGATGTCCGCGGTGCAGTCGGTCAGGACTTCCGGGGTATTGGTGACGACCAATCCGGCGGCTTTGGCCGCATCCAGGTCAATGTGATTGAAGCCGACGCCGAAGTTGCCAAGAATTTTTGCACGAATGCCGTCGATGCCGAGCACTTCGGCATTGATGGGGTCGGTTACCGTCGGGCAGACCGCATCGTATTCACGCAAGGCAGCCTGCAACTCATCGACGCTCATGGGATGGTCGTCTTCGTTGAGGGTGAAGTCGTAGTTCTCAAACAGATAGGCTTCGACCGGTTCCGGCCAGCGGCGGGTTGCGATGACAGTGGGCTTGGACATTTAAGAGACTCCCTTCCTTAGAGTTTGGACATGACGTCTTTCATGGTGGATCCGAATTCGGATGGATTCGGCACAATGGAAACGCCTGCTTCTTCAAAGATTTCAACTTTTTCGGCAGCACTTTCGCCCTTGCCGGAGATGATTGCGCCGGCATGGCCCATGCGGCGCCCTTTCGGGGCGGTCAGGCCGGCGACATAGGCCGCAACCGGTTTGCTCATGTGATCGCGAGCGAATGCCGCAGCTTCCGCTTCCTGAGGTCCTCCGATCTCGCCGATGATCAGCACCGCGTCGGTGGCGTCATCCTGTTCGAACAGCTCCAGCATGTCGCGATGGGAACTGCCGTTGATCGGGTCGCCGCCGATGCCCACCGAAGTCGAGATGCCGATGCCTTCCGCTTTCATTTGCGAGGCGGCCTCATAACCCAGGGTGCCGG
>RKRZ01000152.1 GCA_007571105.1 Gammaproteobacteria bacterium | reverse complement strand
CTCGTCATCGTGGTCCCCATGGTCATCTTCTTCTTCGTCATGGTGGTCTTCATGCTCATCTTCATGGTGGACGAAAGACAACTCTCCGACCCGGTTATCGACATGCAAATACGATACAGAAAAATTCCATCTCCGGTAATCTAGCGCCCATGCCACCATGCCGTAAGCGCGGTCGTGTGCCGCCTCACCGCCAAAATGTTGTATATCCACGTGCTCCGTGACGAGCCGGCCTTTTACGTCTTGAGAGAACTGATGGCGGTACTCCAAGGAAATTGAAGCGCGTGTCTCATCGGCATCGTTATTCACTCCTGCGCCCTGTTCCGCGTATCCAATTTGATACGAAAGCCCCTCAACAATATTGTTGTCCAGCGAATAAAAATCTGTCCCCCCCAATGCAATGGAGAACGAGGAGAAATCCTCCGTATTGGCCACGCCCCCGTGCTCTTTCCCCGTCTGTCCTCGCCGGGTGATCAGAGAATCGCTCAGTGCAGTGGTGTCCGCGAAGAACGTCGAAACATCCAATCGATGCACGCCATAGTCTCCGGCGTTGTAGCGCACTCTGGCCCCGGCGCCAATACGTTCCCGGATGGCATACTCCTCCACCGGCTGATAGCTATACAGGCCAGGGAAGCGGCCGTGGTAAAAGCCGACCGTCGGATTGAACTTGCCGGCATAGAGAGAAAACGGTCCCTGCTCATAGTTCAAAGTCAACTGCTCCACCAAAAGAGGATGATCGTCAAGGAAGCGATCACTCCCCGTGGGTTCGCTGTGCGCTTCCTGTGTGCCATGCGCATGGCCCGCCGGCTCCCCTTCCAGCAGAAGACTGGCATTGACGGAAAATCCCTGTCCCAGTTCCGCGCCAAGATCCAGATGGGAGTGGCTATAGATTTCCGTGATCTCTCTATCCTTTTCCGTTGCGTCAAAGACATTGTCGGCATGCACTGTGGCATGGAGATGCCCATAAATTCCTGTCTCCCCGTGTCCGTGTGCGGAGTGGTCGTGGTCGTGCCCGCCTTCCGCAAATGCGAGACTGGGCAGAATTAAGATGAATGGAACGAAAAGATTTCGCATATCAGGAAGTTCCTCAAGAGAGTCGTTTGGGGAGCGGCAACAGCAACGCAAATAGCGCCGCCGCGGTAACAATGATGGTGGGCCCGGAAGGGGTGTCAAATTGCAATGATCCGTATATCCCAACGACCACTGCGAGAACGCCGAGCGCCGCGGCGACCGCGGCCATGGTTTCCGGAGAGCGCGCAAGTTGGCGGGCTGTCGCCGCTGGAATGATCAGCAAAGAACTGATCAGCAGGATGCCAACGATGCGGATGGACACGGCGACGATTAAGGTCATCAGAAACATCAACAGCATGCGCGTGAAAAAAGTGTTCACGTCTTCTGCCTGAGCCAGGTCTTCATGCAGGGTCATCAGCACCAGCGACGACCAGTTCCATGCCAGCAACAGCAGAATCAGTATCCCGCCCAGATAAATCCACCACAATTCCTCGACCGTCACGGTGAGAATGTCGCCAAACAGATAGGCGTGCAGTTCGATGCGATGCTCGAGCACGCTCAGCGTGACCATGCCGATGGCCAGCGCGGAATGCGCGAGGATGCCGAGCAAGGTGTCTGTTGCCAACACTTTCTTCTGCTGCAACCACGCCAGCAACACGGCAAAAATAGAACACACAATCACGGTTCCCACGTGGGTGCTGATGCCCGCCGCGAGCCCCAACGCGATGCCGAGCAAGGCGCTGTGCGCGAGCGAATCTCCGAAATAAGCCATCCGCCGCCACACCACAAAGCAACCGACCACCCCGGCCACGAGGGCGACGCCAATGCCGGCCGCAAAAGCGCGCAGGATGAATGGCTCATCCATGTTCGTGACTGTGACTGTGCTGATAGACCGCCATCATCTTGGCCATGTCGTGGCCGAATAGCGAAATGAATTCCGGATCCTGAGTGACGGCATGCGGTTCTCCGGAACAACACACATGGTGGTACAGACAAACCACCTGCTGGGTGGAGGCCATCACCATGTGCAGGTCATGCGACACCATCAGGATGCCGAGCGAGCGTTGCTCGTAGAGACGTTCCAAAAGCCGGTAGAAACTAAGTTGTCCGGAGATGTCCAGGTTCTGCGCGGGCTCATCCAGCACCAGCAACTGGGGGTCGTCCAACAGGCTCCGCGCCAGCAAAGTGCGCTGTAATTCACCACCGGACAGCACGGCAAACGGCGTGTCCAGAATCCCGTCGATGTGCGTCTCCTGGGCAATGCGCCGCACGCTCTCCTCATCCGCACGTTTGCGCAATGTCAGGAAACGGCGCACGGTAATCGGCAAGGCAGGATCCGGCACCATGTGTTGCGGCACGTAGCCGATGCGCAAACCCGGTTGACGGGAAATGCGCCCGCGGTCCGGCTGATGAAACCCCACCAGGCATTTCAGCAACATTGATTTGCCGGCACCATTCGGTCCGATGATGGTGATGAAATCATGAGCGCCGATGCGAATCGCGACCGAGTCGAGAATGCACTTCCCCTGCCGCGTCACGCAAATGTCCTGCGCCTCGAGCAGGACTTGCTGGGAATCTACTGCTGCAGACACGCTTCACACTCTCCAGAAATTTCCAGCGTGGTCTTCTGTCGGCTAAAGTTGTGCGCAATGGCGCTGTCGCTGATGGCCTGGTCAAGTGCGCGACCGCAACACTCCACAACCACATGACATCTCTTGCAAATCAGGAAATAGCACGCTTCGTGCTCCAGCGGATGAGAACACCCAACATAGGCGTTCTGGCTGTCCAGTTTGTGAATCAGTTTGTGCTCCAGCAGGAAATGCAGTGCGCGGTAGACCGTGGGCGGCTTTGCTGAGGCGTGCTCCTGTTCCAACTGCGCCAAAATGTCATAGGCTTTGGTCGGAGCATGATCCGCCCAGATAATTTCCAAGACGCGTCGGCGCAGGGTCGTAAATCGAAGCCCTTGCTCCTGACAGATCTGTTCCGCCCATTGCAAAGCTCTTTCGGTGCAGGCGTCGTGTTCCCCACAAGCACTCATGCTGTTCTCCATATGGCGGTGGTGCGCGTCAATCGCTGTGCCATTGTACAATATGTAATGTTATAATGTAACAACTATGTTTTCCTGCATTTGATTTTCCTATGATTTTTTCGCACTTCTCATTTCGCTCCGCGGTCCTCGCGTCCTGCTTCCTGTTTCTCCCTGACGCGGTCCTCGCCGACTCCGCCTTCAACAGCAGTGGCGGCGTGGTGGTCACCATCAAGCCCCTGCACTCCCTCGTGGCAGGTGTTCTCGGAGACATCACGCAACCCGAACTTCTGGTCCAAGGCGCAGCCTCACCACACGATACGCAACTCAAGCCCTCGCAGATGGCCGCCTTGCAGGACGCAAAACTGGTGCTCTACATCGGGCCAGACTTTGAGACATTTATGGGCTCCGCGATTCGTGTGCTCCCTGAAAGCGTGCGTGTCTCCTCTGTTGCGACCGACGCCAATCTCTCACTTCTCGCTGTGCGCGAAAGTGATATGCCGGAGCCAGAAGCGGTGAAGCACGAGCACGCGCATGATCATGGCGATTATGATCTGCACGTCTGGCTCGATCCTGAAAACGCGCGCCGCATTGCGGTTTGGGTGACGAAAGAACTGAGTGCGCTTGATTTTGAAAATCGGGACACCTACAAAGCGAACGCGCGCCGCGTGATCGAGAAAATCGACGCCCTCGAAGCGGAGTTGCACGGCACTCTCGCCGACTTACAGGACCGTCCCTTTATCGTTTTCCACGACGCCTACCAATATTTTGAACACGCTTTTGGCTTGCGCAGTGCCGGTTTCATTACACTGAATCCAAGCATTCCCCCCTCCCCTTCCCATCTTCAGGCCATCCGGAAGAAACTTCGTGAATCCGGAGCCCAATGCATTTTTCGCGAACCGCAGTTTTCGGACCGCCTGGTGCAGACTGTTATTGAAGACACCGATGCCAGCAGTGGAACCCTGGATCCGCTGGGCGCATACTTAGAGGATGGCGAAGAGTTGTATTTCAGTCTAATGCGCGGCTTGGCAAAGGGTCTGAAGGAATGCTTGGCCTGATCCGCGTCTCGGACCAAGCATCATGGCCTAGGTTTTGCTTACGTCCCGCTGTAACAGACAGAGGTTTAACCTCTCGCCCATTAGAAGACGACGAGTGTATGGTGCCTTGCTTCAGCGACATCAGGCCCGTTCATCAAAAGCCTGAAACTGAGCCATAGTCTCACGAAGGTCATCTCCAACCGCTTGCCAATCAGAATAAATTGCTTCAGCGTCAGTGCAATTGTTTCTTCCCAATTCTGAGTCTAGGGTGCCAGCCAAATCTAGTGTGCGAGCCGCACCGGAAATAAAGGACGGGAGCGGAGAGCGATGGAGCACTTGAGGGTAGCGCTCTGTCACCCGGGGAATAACACTGTTGACTGCCATCTCCGGATAATGACGATAAATCGCAACCAATAATTCACCGAAACGAAGCGAGAGCACCCATTGAGCAGCCTCTGC
>RKRZ01000133.1 GCA_007571105.1 Gammaproteobacteria bacterium | reverse complement strand
GTCCTGCAACTGCTCTGGCAAGGAAATTTCTTCAAGCATGGCGCAACTCCGTGCGGCGGAAATTATACGGCTCAGGTGCGAATCTGACCGTCTCCGTACACCACAAATTTCTGGCTGGTCAAGCCTTCCAGCCCCACCGGACCGCGGGCATGCAGTTTGTCCGTGCTGATGCCAATCTCCGCGCCCAAACCATACTCAAAGCCATCCGCAAACCGAGTCGAAGCATTCACCATGACAGAACTGGAATCCACTTCCCGCACAAAGCGCTGCGCGGCCTGTTCGTCTTCGGTGATGATCGCGTCCGTGTGCTGGGAGCCATAGCGCGCAATATGCGCAATCGCAGCATCCAGACCCTCAACCACGTGCACCGCCAAAACCGGCGACAAGTATTCCTCGCTCCAATCCTCTTCCGCCGCAAGCTTAGTTTGCGGCAGAATCTGGCAGGTCTGTGGGCACCCCCGTAACTCAACGCCATGTTCGGCATAGATAATGCCCAATTCCGGCAGCAATTCCTGCGCGCGCGATTGGGAAATCAGCAATGTCTCCATAGCGTTGCAGACCCCATAGCGTTGGGTCTTGGCATTGACTGCGATTTGTACGGCTCGCTCCCGGTCCGCCGCATCATCGATGTAGACGTGGCAAACCCCATGCAAGTGCTTGAGAATCGGAATGTGTGTGTTCGCTTGCACCCGTTGAATTAACTCCGTGCCTCCACGCGGGATAATCATGTCGATCCAACGGTCCATTTTCAGCAGTGCATCAATGGCGCTACGATCGACCACCGGCACCAATTGCGCCCCTGTAGTCGGCAGATCTGACTGCTCCAGCGCATCCTGCAAACAGCCAGCCAATTCACTGTTGGAACGCACAGATTCCGTCCCACCGCGCAAAATCACTGCGTTTCCGGATTTCACGCATAGGCCTCCAGCCTCAACCGTCACGCCCGGACGCGCCTCATAAACCATTGCAATCACGCCGATCGGCACCCGCATGCGCCCAATCTTGAGGCCATTCGGCCGAATGTGCGTATCGCTGATCTGCCCAACGCAATCCGGTAGTTCAGCGATATGCTCGAGTTCCACTGACAGAGACTCGATGCGATCATCATTGAGAGCCAGTCGGTCAACAAAAGCCTCGTTGCGGTGCTGTTTGGCTTGCTCTACATCTTCCGCATTCGCCTCGAGGATGCTGCCCGCACGCTGGCGGATCAGGGATGCCGCAGTGGTCAGGACATGATTCCGCGTCTCGGTATCGGAAGCCGCCAAGATACGCGAAGCCTCGCGCGCATCGCGCGCAAGCATCTCCATCTGACTTTCCAGTGATTCAGCGTTCATGGGACAAACAATTAACTGGGATTCGGACCAAACTCCTGCGAGCCTTGGTTGGAGCATTCCCCATAGATCATGAATGGGTGCAGGCTTATGTTGTGGTAGTGTAACCCATCGCACGTAAATACTAACAATGCATTAATATAATTTACTTGACTATAGTTTAAAAGTAAGGAAAAATTTAGCTATGTCATACAATGTAAAGCACTACATTCGGAGTTTTGCAATGCTGAAATCCGTACCCAAATCAAAAATCACCGCGAGAGGACAAACGACCTTGCCCAAGCCTGTCCGAGATGCGTTGGGTATCGCGCCCGGAGACTGTGTCCACTACTTTATCTACGAAAACAACGAGGTGCGAATCATACCGGTGCGTCCCCTTTCAGATTTGTTTGGAATCCTGAAGTACGATGGCCCGCCCGTGTCACTCGAAGACATGGAGCACGCAATTGCCGAGGGGGCCACACGACAGTGATTGCCCTGGATACCAATGTCCTGGTGCGCTACCTAGTAAATGACAATCCAAAGCAAGCTCAGGCTGCAAGGGCTCTGCTTGCAAAATTGACGCCGCAACAACCCGGTTTTATCAGTCGAGAGGTTGCTGTGGAACTCGCGTGGGTCCTTATGCGCGCCTACAATTTTCCCCGGGACCAAGTCGCCGATGTCTTCGAGCAACTGGTGGCGCGCGAGACGTTCCATGTTGAATCGAATCTGGACATCATTCTCGCAGCCGTCGTCCACCGGAAAGGCAATGCAGACTTTTCAGATCAGATGATTGTGGCTGCGGCTCGTAGACAAGGTGCCGCGACACTCTACACCTTTGACCAGAAGATGGCCCGGCTTTCAGGAACCACTCTGCTGAAATAGTGCATGAACTCAGAAACATATTGCAATTGATGCCCTGATTCCAAGATCCGAATCCGACTCTTGAAAGGCTGCACGTAAACTCGGAGTTAGCCGCCGATAACTATTGGACATCGTCAACTGCCGGTCTGGCATCTCCCCTGAGATGGCGATCCGCCTTGACAAAGTATTTGACGGTGGCTGAAACTTGGTGCCGACTACAAACTGCCTATGAACTAGCCCAAGCCATGAAGAAGAAAGATCAAATCAAGGTTGAGCGATTAGTGCCCGCCGCGTAAAGGCATCCGATCTATCGCCGGCAACATCTTCCATTCTCTCATCATTACCTGATCAGCGCGGCGAACTCAGCCGAAAACCACCTTTTGGCGTCAAGCGGTCCTTGCCGGAAAACGCCAGACATGCATTCTGCAACGCCTCCCATGGCTGCTCCAAACCATTGCCCTTGAGACTGCGTTCGATACGCAAAAAACGGTACAAAACTGCGCGCAATTGCGATTCGGAACGTCGCTCCACCAGTGCGCGCAATATGTCGCGACGCGAAAACGGAAAAATTTTCTCAAGCCCTGCAGGCTGCCGCTTCAATTCCAACAACTGCCGCACCTCGCGCAACAACATCGAGTGGAGGGTCACCGGCTCAATCCCTTCGGCTTGAAGATTGCGCGCCACTTCCACCGCTCGTCGTGAGCGTCCCTGGAACATGGCCATCGCCAAATCCGAACTGCCATAACGCGCATCCCGACCCAACAATACTTCCAACCGCTCCATCGGCACTGGGCCAGGACCTAACAGTATCTGCAACTTATCCGCCTCCTGCTCTGCTGCCAGAAGATTGCCTTCCACATGCTCGAGGAAATACGCCACCTCCGATTCACCCAGCTCTAACTGCCGATCTCCCAGAATGCGGCTGAGCCATTGCCGAGTCTCCCGTTCATCCAACGGCATGACGCGCACAATCACTCCCACCTTGTCCACCGCTTTCGCCCACGCCTCATTCAATGCCCGATTGTCCAGACGCGGCATCTGCAGAATGATCAGGCTCCCCTCAGGCACAGCCGCACACCACTCCTTGAGATGTATCTTGGCGGCAGCATCGAGTTTGCCGCTCAGTAATCGCAGGTCCAGCATGGCCTGGTCCCCGAATAAGGAATGCCCGCACAAAACCTGCAACTCATCCCACTCAAAACCTCGCTCCAGGACGCGCAATTCCCGACGATCAAAACCTTCTTGCAGGGCGCGTTGGCGGATTTTCTTGCAGATGTCCCGAAGTTGGACCGGCTCGTCTCCGGTCACGACATATATGGGAGCAAGATTTTCCTGCAGATGTGCATCAAGATCTCGGGGATAGATTTTCATTGCTCAGAGAAATTGCTGGATGTCAGATTTGCTCAATTCATTGCAACAAAAGAAAGCGTTCCTCGAGGAGAGCGCGATGAACGTTTTGTCGATTATAATCCCCGCCGAAACAAACATTGAGACATGTTATGGCAATGAGTAAAGCCACATTGAATTTTGTGACTTACGGGGGAAATTTCGAGGGTTTTCGCCCAGCTGGACTAGCTATATACAACAACGTTGATCCAGACACACTACTAAGAGAATTAATTCAAAACGGCCTAGATGCCTATCTCAGAACCAATAAAAAAGATGAGCCCGCAAGAATCCTTTTCCAGATAGAAGATGTGAAAACCAAAAGCATTCCATCTCACCGGGAATATCTTGAGCATTTTAAAAGTGCCTGCGAAACCCAAAAAGTAAAAGGCACACTAGAGCAAGCAAAATCTATAACAGATGACATGCAAAATGCACTAGATTCAAAATCCATTCAAGTGCTTTGGGTGATTGATAACGGAATAGGATTAGACCCTGACAACATGGAACGGCTACTCGGAGATGGTCAAAGTATTAAATCGGATGCAAAATCGACGGGCTCATACGGGAACGGACACATGACTTCATTCCCCGCATCAAGTTTGCGATACATTTTGTATGGTGGAGTCTTTCAGGATGGACGCCGACTAATCTCTGGACAAGCAATCCTAGCGTCACATAGCAAAGGCAAAGGCAACTATGGAAAAGATGGGTATCTGGTTAAGCGCATTGGAAAAGACTTGATGAATAATCGCTTTACCTTCTACGAAGAAGATGCGGTCCCAGTCATGCTGGAAGACAAATTGAATTTTGTTGCAGAAAACTTTGGAACTGGCTCAGTGGTGGGTATTCTCGGATTCAACCGGTTTAACCGCTATGACACTGATGAAGAAGTGTTGGATGAAATCGAGCGTGTTGCTGCAACACACTTTACACCTGCAATACATAGGGGCGAAATGCACATCAGTGTTGAATCATCTGCAGAAAAAAGA
>RKRZ01000030.1 GCA_007571105.1 Gammaproteobacteria bacterium | reverse complement strand
CCATGGAAGTGTGCGATCTGCCGCCGCCTAGAGACGACGAAGACATGGCGCAGACGGCGCAACGCGAGGCGCTGCTCATCCATGACCATCTGTGCGCCATGGAATACCGGGTGCGGGAGTGCGACGAGAGCACCCTGCAGACGCTGTATGCGGCCGCCCGCCGTCATGGCGGCGGCGCGCAGGTGCTGGCCGACCAGGACCGCAATCTGTCCTATCGCGATCTGCTGCGCGCCATCCATGCCATTGCGCTGCTGTTGCACCGGACATTGCCGACCCATGTGAAAACCGCAGGGTTGCTGCTGCCCAACGCGACGGCCACCCCCATTGCATTCTTCGCTCTGCATGCGTGTTCGCGACTTCCGGTCATGCTCAATTACACCGCCGGAGTCAACAATGTCCTCAGTGCCTGCAATACCGCGCAACTGAACACCATCATCAGTTCACGGACCTTTATTGAAAAGGCCGAATTACAGGAATTGGCGACGGCGCTCGAACAATCGCACACCGTACTGTATCTGGAAGACCTGGCGGCAAAATTGACGCTTTTCGTCAAGCTCCGCGCCGCCAGACGCGCCCGCAAGCCCCCGGCTCCCGCAAATCCGGATGATGCGGCGGTGGTGCTGTTTACCTCAGGCTCTGAAAGCCAGCCCAAAGGCGTCGTGCTGAGTCACCGGAACTTGCAGCGCAATCGCTGTCAAGTGGAATCGGTGCTGGAGTTCACCTCCGATGATCGCGTGCTGTTGTCGCTGCCATTGTTTCACTCCTTCGCACTTGGCGTCGGCCTGTTGCTTCCGCTGAGCCTCGGCTTGCATTGTCGGCTGTATCCCAGCCCGCTGCACTTCAGGCAAATCCCGAACCTGATCCAGAGCGAGAGCATCACGATTTTCTTCTCGACCGACACCTTTTTGAACAATTACGCGCAACACGCCCAGGAGGCGCACCTCCGAAGCCTGCGCCTGTTAATCGCCGGCGCCGAACCGCTCAAACCCAGCACTTACGAATTATGGAAGACACGTTTCGGCATTGAAGTGGCGCAGGGCTATGGCGTCACCGAAACCTCGCCGGCTGTCAGTTGCAACACGCCGGCCTGCAACCAGGTCAATTCGGTCGGGCGCCTGATGCCCGCGATCGAAGCCCGACTGGTGCCGCTGGAAGCAGATCAGCCGGATCGTGGACGTCTGTTGTTGCGCGGCCCCAACGTCATGCATGGCTACTGGATGCCGGACGCGCCCCGGGAACTGGTCCCGCCTCCGGAAGGCTGGCACGATACTGGCGACATTGCGGAGTTTGACTCCCTGGGGTTCCTGTATCTGCGCGGGCGCGCCAAGCGCTTTGCCAAAATCGGCGGCGAGATGGTGTCGTTGACTCAGGTCGAACAGAAAATCGCCGAGGTCTGGCCTGAATACGCCCATCATGTCTGCGCCATCCAGCATCCGAAGCGCGGCGAAGCACTGGTGTTGCTGACCGAACACCCCCAACCGGATGGGGCGGCTTTGCGCGAATCCTTGCGCGAACATGGCCTCAGCAACCTGGCTCATCCCCGCTATCTGCTGCCCATCGAAGCCCTGCCGTTACTCGGCAGCGGCAAAGTGGATCTTCAGCGGGCGCAAGAACTGGCGCAATCGGTGCTAGACTAGAACCGGGCAGCAACGCGGCGCAGAGCCCTGCGGCGAGGAATTTTCGCACACGCCATGATGCAGAAAATTTCGGCACCATCGTTCGATCTGGTCATCACCGCGATGGACCTGCTCGCGTCTGCGCTGCTGATCGTCATCGGAACGCTGCTGCTAGCGGCGATGGTGATGTACATCAGCGATGTGACGCAAACGCGTCACGCGGTGCGGCGCAACTACCCGATCATCGGGCGTTTCCGCTATCTGTTCGAGCATCTGGGCGAATTCTTTCGCCAGTATTTCTTCGCCATGGACCGCGAGGAGATGCCGTTCAACCGTGCGCAACGCTCCTGGGTATATCGGGCCAGCAAAAACATCAGCAACACCGTCCCGTTCGGCTCGACACGCGACCTCACTCGCCCCGGCAGCGTTCTGTTCGTCAACGCGCCCTACCCGGAATTGGAACAGCCGGAACAGCCGGAACTGCAAGTGATCGGCTCCAGTTGCCCGCAACCTTATGAAACGGAGCATTTCTTTCACATCTCCGGAATGAGTTACGGCTCCATCTCGAAAGTGGCGGTGCAGGCCTTGTCGCGCGGCGCGGGCAAGGCGGGCTGCTGGCTCAACACCGGCGAAGGCGGCCTCACGCCCTACCATCAGGGAGGGGAATGCGATCTGGTCTTTCAGATCGGCACCGCAAAGTACGGCGTGCGCGATGACGACGGCAGATTGTCGATGCCGCGACTTCGGGAACTTTCAGAAATCCCGCAAGTGCGCATGTTCGAAATCAAACTGTCGCAAGGCGCCAAGCCCGGAAAGGGCGGCGTGCTGCCGGCGGTCAAAGTCACCAATGAACTCGCGCGCATCCGAAACATTCCCAAAGGACGCACCTCCGTCAGCCCCAGCCGTCACCCCGAAATCCGATCTCCGGCAGACCTGATGGACATGATTGCTCGGGTGCGTGATGCCACGGAGAAGCCGGTCGGCTTCAAGGTCGTGCTGGGATCCGAGCGCGCCGTGGATGGATGGTTTGATGAGATTTTGCGCCGCGGCGTGGATTCGGCGCCGGACTTCATCACTGTCGATGGCGGCGACGGCGGCTCGGGAGCCGCGCCCATGCCCTTGCTCGATTCAGTGGGATTGCCTTTGCGCGAAAGCCTGCCGATGCTGGTTGACCGACTGGATCAAAGCGGCCTGCGCGAGCGCATTCGTGTGATTGCCTCCGGCAAACTGATCACACCGATGGATGTTGCCTGGGCCCTGTGCCTGGGAGCCAACTTCGTCAACTCGGCGCGCGCCTTCATGTTCGCGCTCGGCTGCATTCAGGCCATGCAGTGCAATCAGAACACCTGCCCGACCGGCGTCACCACGCACAACCCCAAGTTGCAGCAGGGACTGAATCCCAGGAACAAAGCCGAACGCGTGGCGCACCTCGCCCAAAATATGGAAGCCCAAGTGGCCATGATCGCGCATTCCTGCGGCCTCACCTCGCCGCGTCATCTGAATCGCTCGCATGCCCGCATCGTGCAGGCGAACAGACTCAGCATGTCGTTGGAACGGCTACACCCCTCTCACCATCCCGCTGCCTGAAATCATGACCGGATCCGTCCTTTCCATCATCGCCGGCCTGCTGCTGCTCGGCCTGCTGCTGCGGCCATTGACCAACCGCCTGCTGCTGCCCTTCGAGGCCCTGCTGCTGGGGCTCGGCTTCATTGCCGGAAGCTTTTATGTGGACGTCCAGCAGTTGGGCATTGAATCCGAGGTCCTGCGCACCATGGTGTTTTATGTGGTGCTGCCGGTGCTGATTTTCTCAACCGCCTACAGCATCAATGCGCCGCAGTTGATGCGCAATCTGGTCAGCCTGCTGATTCTGGCCGTGCCGGTCGCAACGATCTCGCTACTGCTGACCAGCGTGCTGATCTATTACGGCATCGGGCATCCAAGCGGCTTCCCCTGGATGGCGGCGCTGCTCACCGGCACCATGCTGATGGCGACCGACAATCGTGCGCTTCGGCATACCTTTGAACATCTGCAATTGCCAGAAGAATTGCGGACATTGATCAATGGCGAAGATCTATTGAACAATGCCACCAGCATCGTGCTGTTTACCTTGCTGGTCGCATTTCTTTCGCAAACCGATGATCCGCCGACGTTGTATGAGACCAGTACCTATCTGGCATGGAACGTGCTGGGCGGCATTTTTATCGGCCTGGTGACGGGCTTCGCCGCCCTGGTGCTCCTGCGCATCCGCAATCCGGAGTCAATTGAGCGCGCCGTGCTCAGTCTGCTGATCGCCTATCTGGCTTATCTGGTGGCCGATCAGATGCTGAATGCCTCCGGAGTGCTGTCCGTTCTGGTGACTGCGTTGATTATGGGCCGCACCATGCATCAGGACTTGGACGCCACGCACGACGATTTTGTGGATGAATTCTGGCATTTCAACGCCAGTCTGTCCGGTTATGTGCTGTACCTGGTGCTGGGCCTGTTGATCACCATGGACCTGTTTGTCGAGCATTGGCTTGCCATCCTAATCGGAGCCGGCGCCGTGGTGCTGGCGCGCATCATCGGCCTCGCCGTCATCATGCCCATCCTGGTGCGCCGACACAGCCACCTGATTGACGTGGAACAGCACAACATCCTGTTCTTCACCGGCACCCGTGGCGCCGTCGCCCTGGGGCTCGCGCTGAGCGTGCCGACGCACCTGGAGTATTACTGGACGATCGAGGCAATCGGCTTCGGGGTGGTGTTGCTGACGCTGTTGGCCCAGGCGCCATTTCTGGAACTGCTGCGAAAGCAAAAGTTCGACGACAACGAAATGGGCGAGACCTCCAGCTGAGATTGCGCCCCAAAACCACTCGCGGCTTATAATTAATAGGCCGGAACCCATCATGCGGGACTTGCGCCTTGGACCTTGATCTCAAGCAGCGACTTTTGGGCGCTGTCGTTTTGATCTCCATTGGAGTGATCGTCATTCCGATGTTGCTCGACACTACGCCGCAGAAG
>RKRZ01000098.1 GCA_007571105.1 Gammaproteobacteria bacterium | reverse complement strand
GGCCATGACTTCCCCACCAGATTCCAACTGACTTTGGAGTTCCGCCGCGGTCACATGTTGGTTGCGCGCAAACAGAACGGCGCCGATCTGCACGCGTTGGCGGGTCGGGCGAATTCCATGGCGGCGCAGCAAGGCGACCACTTCCGCGTCATTGGAGGCGCGATTGATAAATGTTTCCATGGCTGCATTGTACTAAAAACGCGACCGACCTCTGAAAAATGTTTTTGGCACTAAATCCAAATGCTTCTGCGTTTTTAGCACGGTAAAAAGTGCGCTCATGCTAAAATACGCGCCCCATTTTCACAGTTGTATTTATGGAAGAAGCGGCCCCGAAAACTATCTCTCTTGACGATCTGCGAAAAGCCGGACACGGCGATTTGCTGGATCGCGGCTTCAAGCAAGGGCAGTTGACGCGCGCCGATGTGGTCAAGGAACTGTCAAATGATTTTGGCGACGAGGAAATCGCTGACATCATTGAGCAGATGGCCGATGCGCATATCGAAATCCTGGAAGAGGATGACTACGATGAAGCGGCAGCATTGCTGGATGACAACGGCACACAGCCCATTTCAGAACAGACCGAAGACGACGCCCCGACTTCAGATCCGGTGCGCATGTACATGCGTGCCATGGGTTCATTCCCGCTGCTCACCCGGGATCAGGAGATTTCCCTGGCCAAGGACTTTGAATTGGCCCGGCTGGATGCCCTGTACACACTGGGCCAATGCCCGGCCATTATTGAACGGCTGTTCGAAAAATATGAAGAGTTCCAGAAACTGGACCTGAAACCCAACGAGCTGGTGACCGGCTTCTCCAGCAGCACGGACCCGCGCAAGCAGCCGGAAAACAGCAAGATCACCAAGGATAGCAAGGAAAGCCAGAAGAAGCCGCCGCCGACGCGCCATATGGTTGAGGGCCGTTTCCGCGAATTGAACAAGCGCTACAAGCGCGCCATGCACAATGCGGTGCGCCGCAGCCCCAATGCCTACGACCGCCGCCGCCGAGAAGTTGCCGACTATCTGATTCGCTTCAATCTGGCGCCCGGCATTGTGCTGGAATTGCGGGATGTTTTGATCTTCGCCGAGAAAGAATTGCGGAAACTGGAGAAAAGCTTCCGCCAAAGCTGCCTGCGGGCCGGAATGTCGGCGTCGCGCTTTGATTCGCAGTTCGAAACAAAAGGCGGCGACCCCGCATGGATCAAGGACTTGGTATCCAAGCGCGCCTCCCGGCGCTCCACCCTGCCGCAAGTGCAGCAGAAACTGATGCACACCCAGGATCGGCTCATGGCGCTGCTCAAGCATATGCAGATTGACATTGCCGACATCAAGCGATTGCGCGGAGAGTTGCGCGAAGCCGACGCCCGCGCCAAAGTGGCCAAGGACAAAATGATTAACGCGAATCTGCGCCTGGTGGTCTCCATTGCCCGCAAGCACACCAAGCACGGACTGCCGTTCCTGGATCTGATCGAGGAAGGCAACATCGGCCTGATGAAGGCGGTGGACAAGTTTGAGTACCGCCGCGGATTTAAGTTCTCCACTTACGCCACCTGGTGGGTCCGTCAGGCCATCAACCGGGCCATTTCGGATCAGAGCCAGACCATTCGCGTGCCGGTGCATATGCGCGAGTTGATCAATAAGGTCAACCGGACAACCGGGACGCTGATGCAGAAAAACGCCCGGGAGCCCACGGTCAAGGAGCTGGCGGAAGAGCTGGAAATGGAATCCGCGAAAATCCGCCAGTCCGTCGAAGCCTCGCGCAATGCGCTGTCGACGGAAATGCCGATTCGGGGCGAGGACACCGATTTGCGCATCGGAGACCGGCTGGAGGACACCACCACGGAGGAGCCTTCCGACGAAGCCATCGGCAACGAGATCAGCGACGCCGTGCGGGAAGCCCTGAAGGAACTGAAGCCGGACGAAGCCAAGGTTCTGCACATGCGTTTCGGGGTCGACATGGGCCACGATCACACGCTGGAAGAAATCGGCAAGCAATTGAATGTGACCCGCGAGCGCGTACGCCAGATCGAAGCACAAGCACTGCGCAAATTGCGCACGCCCGGACGTTTTGAGCGCCTGCGCAATTGCCTGGGCATAGATTGAATGCCGAAGAGACATGCGCGGGCCTGTAGCTCAGTTGGTCAGAGCAGGGGACTCATAATCCTTTGGTCGCAGGTTCGAATCCTGCCGGGCCCACCACCCGACCGACTTTGGCCCGCTTTCTGTTAAAATGCGCCACCCCAACCCCTGGATAACCCACGCAGGAGCCTGATTTTGGTCGTCATTCGCCTTTCTCGAGCCGGCGCCAAAAAGCGTCCGTTCTACCATCTGGTCGTCACCGATTCGCGCCGTCCGCGCGACAGCGGTTACATTGAGCGCCTCGGCTTTTTCAATCCCGGCGCCGTCGGTGGGGAAGAAGTTCTGCGCATTGATCAGGAGCGCATTGAGCACTGGCTGGGCGTGGGAGCTCAAATGTCCGAGCGGGTGGACAAACTGGTTCGCCAGCACGCGGCAGCGCAAACGGCCTGAGTCTTTCTGACTTCTCTCGCCTCCTCTGAAATTCCCGCGTCTTCGTACGCTCCCTGTGGCCGCATCAGCGGCGCCTTTGGCGTGCGCGGATGGGTTCGCGTGATTTCCTACACGCGCCCGCAACATAATTTGATCGACTATCAGCCATGGCGGCTGGCCAATGGCGAACGCGAGCGGGATTATGAACTGGAGGAGGCAAAACCTCACCAGAATGCATTAATCGCGAAGTTGCGCGGCATCAATGACCGCGACGAAGCATTGGCTTTGCGCGGCCAGGAAATCCTCATCGACGCCGCACAATTCCCGGCCCTGCCGGAAGGCGAATACTATCACTGCCAATTGCTGAGGCTGCAGGCCATTGACCAGCAGGGCAGCAAGCTCGGGCAGGTGCGGCAGATTCTGGAGAGCCCGGCCCATGACGTTTTGCTGATCGAAGGCGATACGGAAGTACTGATTCCCTATGTATTCGGCGAGACGGTGTTGAATGTGCACCTCGCCGAAGGTCGTATTGAAGTTCGCTGGGATGGTCTGAAGGAATGAGCATGCACATCACGGTTCTGTGCCTGTTTCCGGAGATCATCGAGGCGGTGACCCAATGCGGCGTGATTGGCCGCGCGCGGGAGGAGGACCTGCTTGATCTGCGCTGCCTCAATCCGCGGGATTTCGCCTCCGATGCGCATCGCACGGTAGACGATCGACCATATGGAGGCGGGCCCGGAATGGTCATGATGTATGAGCCGCTTGCAAAAGCGCATGCGGCAGCACGACAGGACAATCCGGATGCGCGCACGGTCGCCCTCAGCCCGCAAGGAGTGCCCTTCACTCAACAACAAGCCCGCGAGAGCGCACAGGCCGATGCATTGATTTTGGTTGCAGGCCGCTATGAGGGGATCGATGAGCGCTTCCTGCAGCAACACGCGGATGCCGAATGGTCCATCGGCGATTATGTGATCAGTGGCGGGGAATTGGCGGCGGCAGTCGTCATTGACGCCATCATGCGTCTGCGACCGGGAGTCCTCGGGTGCGCAGAGTCGGTGCAACAGGAATCATTTGATGAGGGTTTGCTGGATTGTCCGCACTACACCCGGCCGGAAGAGACCGACGGCCTAAAAACCCCGGAAGTGCTTTTGTCGGGGAATCATGGCAAAATAGATCGCTGGCGACATCAGGAAGCGCTTATTCGCACCTGGCTGCGCCGTCCGGATCTGCTTGAGAAAGCTCCTCTGTCAGAAGAGGACCAGGCAGTACTCGACGAATACCGAAATGCAAATCCTGGGAAACACGGCCATGGCGACGACGATTGAGCAGTTGGAGCGCACACAGATGCGCTCGGACCTCGCCGAAGTGCGCTTTTCTTCTGGAGACACCGTGGCCGTCGCGGTCAAGGTTCGCGAAGGAGAACGCGAGCGGCTGCAGATATTCGAAGGCGTGGTGATCGCCCAGCGCAATCGCGGGCTGAACTCGTCGTTCACGGTGCGGAAAATTTCTCATGGGGAAGGCGTGGAGCGCGTGTTTCAAACGCACAGCCCCCTGATTGACTCCATCACCGTAAAGCGCCGCGGCAAAGTGCGGCGCGCCAAGTTGTATTACCTCCGCTCCCGCACCGGCAAGGCGGCGCGCATTCAGGAAAAGCTCGGCGGCTGATCCCCGCGGCAATGTTCCACATCACCGCACGGGAGACCCTCAACACCCCGTTCGGCGCACCCATGCAACTGCTTGCCGGCCCCTACGGACTGGAAGCGGCTTTTTTCCGGTGGGACGACGCCCCGCTCCCAAGCATTCTGCCCAGTGAGGTGACCCGCACTGCGGCCACCCAGTTGCAGGAGTACTTTGAAGGCCGGCGCAAAACTTTTGATCTGCCGCTTGCCCCCTTCGCCGACAATCGCGACCTCAGTCCTCACCGCCGCGCAGTCTGGAAAGCCCTGCTCGACATTCCATACGGAGAGACCTGCTCGTACGCAGACCTCGCGGACGTGGCCGGCGGAAGCCCGCGCTCTGTGGGATCTGCCAACGGGCGCAACCCTCTTTGCATTATCGTGCCCTGCCATCGCGTCATCCGCAAAAATGGCCAACTGGGCGGTTACGGCGGACCGCAAGCTCCTTCAACTTCGAACCGGATGCTGAAAATCAAGCA
>RKRZ01000076.1 GCA_007571105.1 Gammaproteobacteria bacterium | reverse complement strand
CTGCAGGCGCATCTGTCGGTCGAGGAATTCTTCGACTGCCGGGGAGCGGACATCATCGGCTCATTCGCCACGCACACCAACCGCAAAGACTGCCTGACATGATTCGTTCCGCCCTCGGCCTGCTGCTGCTGCTGTCGTTCGCATCAAGCCCTGCCGATGAGGCAGCGTTCCTGACCATTGCCTCCACCACTTCAACCGAGCATTCCGGCCTCTACGATTACCTGCTGCCTCTCTACGAGCAGCAAACCGGTGTTCGTTTCCGGGTGGTTGCCGTCGGCACCGGCCAAGCCATCCAGAATGCCATGCGCGGCGATGCCGACCTGTTGATTGTGCATCACCGGGAATCCGAAGAACGCTTCGTTGCTGAGGGTTATGGCCTTGAGCGCCACTTGCTGATGTACAACGATTTCGTTCTGGTCGGCCCTGACTCAGATCCGGCTGCGATCGCAACTGCCGAAGGCATGCTCGATGCGATGCATCGCATCGCCCAACTGCCGATCCCGTTCATTTCGCGGGGAGACAATAGCGGCACGCACAAGCGGGAGATAGAGTTATGGAGCCAGGCAGGAATATCGGTTCGCCCAGCCAGCGGGACCTGGTACTGGGAGACCGGCACCGGCATGGGGCCCACGCTGAATACTGCCGCCGCCCGTGATGCCTATACGCTAACCGATCGGGCCACCTGGACCTCCTTTGGCAATCGGCGAAACCTGAAAGTGCTGTATGAAAACGACCCGATGCTGCACAACCAGTACAGCGTCATCGTGGTCAACTCCGAGCGGCACCCGCACGTCAAACGGGCATGGGCAGAAGATTTTGTTGCGTGGCTGTTATCCGAGGAAGGCCAGCAAGCAATCGCCTCGTTCAATACCTCGGGCGCCCAACTATTTTTCCCGAACGCATCGGAGAGCCGCTCACCTTAGTGCGACACAAGGTTGCGTCCCGCGGGCGGCGGAGAGAATCCCCTGTTCTTTAATGCTCACACCAAAACCCGCGGTCCACAAATGATTGTGCCATCGGCGGCCAGGGCAATGCTTCCGCTATTTTAGCGAAGCCCCTTCCGGTTACCTGCTTTCCCTGCGACGTTCCATTTCGACCGGCTCGCGCAACCACCTCGGCGCATCCCACCGGCCATCCGCCTGGTTTATAAAAAACTGCCGCAGCGTGCGGTTGCCTCCCACATACTCCAACGCGGCCGAGCGCAAGCGGTCAAGCCCCGGAATTCCGAACGAAAAGCCGACGCGAAAACCTTCCAGTGTCCACTGCGTCGCCCAGACCCAGCCCTTGCGCCGACGCTCATAAGCCCGCAGAGCGCGCTGACTGAGCGGATGCCAAGCCAATTCCTCCTGCAGCACGGCGGCATCCATCAAGCCCAGATTCTGTCCCAAACCCGCCAATGGGTGCACGACATGCGCTGCATCGCCGACCAACGCCAGTCCCTCGGCGCACCATTGAGGCGCAAATCCGCGTCCCAGCGTCAGACAGTGTCTGGGCCCGAACAGACGCAACGCGCCCATTCTGCCCCCCAAAACCATCGACAGCATTTCCTCGAACTCCTCATCATTGCATTGGATCAGGTGTTCCGCATCTGCTGTCGACCAGACCAGCGAATAATGACCGTTGAATAACGGCAGCAAGGCAACCGGCCCTCGGGGCGTAAACCGCTGCCAGGCCGCCTCCGTTGCCCCAAGTTCAGCGGAAACTTCGGCGATGATTGCCCGCTGCTGGTGCGCCACATACTTCCAGGACAGTTTGGCCATGCCCCGCATCTTCGAAAATGCGCCATCTGCAGCAATCGCGATATTCGCGCGCACCCAGGAGCCTGACTTCAGTTGCAACTCAACCCCTGCACCGCGGGGATTGAATTGCGAGACCGTCTCCGGATTCAACCACATCACCCCGGCCGCATCTGCGGCCTGGTATAACGCCCGCACCAGATTCCCGTTTTCGACAATGTGTCCCAATCGCGCTTCGTTGATGTCCGTGGTTTTGAACTCCACACCCGAACTCTCTGCGCTTTCCCACACCCGCATCCATCGCCACGGCTGCACGCGGTCCAAATCCATCAATTCCCACGCGCCGCATTGCCGAAGAATCCGTTCGGATGCCGGCGACAACGCGATAACACGCAAATCCGGATCAGGACCCAACTCCGGAGGCGGCAATTGATGCGACTCCACCAAACTCACCTCAAAGCCGGTCCTCGCAAGCAAGGTGGCGGTGGCCAGACCGGATACGCCTCCTCCAACGACGATGATTTCTGCCATAGCTTCAACGACGCCCCAACACCAAATCCGGTTGCGGCAGGTCCACCCCCATTCCAAAACGGATCAGGCGTGTGCGAATTTCCGGAAAACTCTCCAAGGCCGCAAAACCCAACGCCTGTAGCCCTCGCGTCATCGGATCAGCCAAGCTAAACCCCAAAGCCAGAGCATCCGTGAATCCCGCGACCCGTCGCGCATCTTCAGCCCGGTCGTGCGCATATTGCTCAAGCAGGCTCGCTGCTCCGGGATCCACCATGCCCGAGAGGCGTTGCGCCAGCCAAGCGGCATCCCGAATCACCAGATTGAAGCCCTGTGCGGCCACCGGGTGGAAGGAATAGGCGGCATCCCCCATTAAGACACACCGCTCTCCCACGCGCTGATCCGTGCGGTAAAACTGAAGCCGATACAAATGCCGCTCACCCACCTGCCTCACTTGTCCCGCACGCGCCCCCAAGCCGCTCTGCAACTCCGTATAAAACTGTGCGTCACTCAAAGCCCACAAGCGACTCGCCTGGCGATGCGTTTGCGCCCACACCAGCGCCCGCTTGCCGGATGCGCTGGGCAGCAAGGCCATCGGGCCCGACTCGCTGAAACGTTCATAGGCCCAGCCATTTGCCGCGCGGTCCATCCCAACCTCCGTCGCTACCGCACTTTGCCCGTAATCCACCAGGGAAGCATGCAGGCCCAAGTTCTCGCGCAACTGGGAGCGAGCGCCATCCGCGATCACCAGAAGACGCGTTCGCATGCTGTTGTCGGTGCCATTGAACAACAGTTTCAGAATCATGTCCTTGGCGCGCATTTCCGCTCCAAGAGCCTTGGTCTGGGTGAAAAAGTCACATTTCGGCAGATACTCCAGATGCCCCCGAAGCGCTCGGGACAACCGACTCGCTGCAATGACATAACCCAAAGCCGGCAGCCCCTCATCCGCCGCACGCAAGCATGTCGTACCGAAAGCTCCGCGCCGGGACACGTCAATGTGCGTGATGGGCACACTGTCCGCCTGCACCGAGCACCAGATTCCCAAAGCCTCGAGAATGCGGCGAGAACTCTCCGAAAGCGCCAAATTGCGCGGGTCGCTCAGCGCTTTCTGACCATCGCCACGCTCCAGCACAGCAATCCGCCAACCCGAATTCCCGAGTGCGGCCGCCTGAATCTGTCCGGCCAATCCTCCGCCTGCAATCACTACATCGTAGGCCATAATCAGTGCACCTCTGTTCCAATCAGGCGACAGACTTCATCCGGGTCAACCGGCAAATTGGCGCTGATCACTTCCGGCTTCGAACGACCAATCACCACGTCATCCTCAATCCGCACGCCAATCCCCCGAAATCGCTTCGGAACCCTTTTCAATTCCGGCCCGAAATAAAGGCCCGGCTCAATCGTTGTCACCATCCCCGGCTGCAGCGCACGGGGCCGACCATGGGATTTATAACGTCCCACATCGTGCACGTCCATACCCAGCCAATGTCCCGTGTTGTGCATGAAAAACGGCAGGAACTTGTTCTGCTTCCACAAATCTTGCCATCGTCCTTTCAGGATACCCAAACTCACCAGCCCGCGCGTGATGACGCGCGTTGCCTCCCGATGCGGCGCTTTGCAGTGATTGCCCACGATGCACTTCTTGATAGCGGCATTATGCGCTTCCAGCACCAATTCATAAATTTCACGCTGCGGCTGCGTGAACTCGCCGCTGACCGGCCACGTGCGCGTCACGTCACTGGCATAATCCAGGTACATGCCCCCGCTGTCCACCAGCACCAAGTCCCCCTCTTCTATCCGCCGGTCGGTATCGGCGTAATGGAGAACACACGCATTCTCGCCAGAAGCCACAATGTCCGAGTACGCAAATTCCATGTGGTGCCGCTTCTGCTCATACAGCAATTCTGCCTGCAACTCATACTCATAGCAGCCCGGTTGCGCTCGAGCCATGGCGCGGCGGTGCGCCTGCATGGTAATTTTTGCCGAACGGCGCATTAGGGCAATCTCGGAGCGGCTCTTGAACAGCCGCATTTCATGCACGCGGGAATCCAGTTGCCGAAACGTGTCGGGAGCACACTGCGGATCGCGATTGCTGATCCTGCAAAGTGCGTGGAGAATCTCATCCAGTTGGGGCTCCTTGCCCAACGTGTACCACACCGTGCCGCAGCCATCCAGCAGTTGCGGAAGAATCTGATGCAGCGCTTGGATCGGAAATGCCTGGTCGACGCCATAGTTTTCGCATACGCCTTCCAAACCTTCGCGCGGCCCGAGCCAGCGCTCAGACTGCGGGTCCCGCTCCCGGCAAAACATCACGTACTCCCCCTGTGGCCGACCCGGCATCAAGACCGCCACGGCCTGGGGCTCGCGGAATCCTGTCAGATAGAGGAAATCACTGTCCTGACGAAACGGCCAATCCACGTCCCGACTTTGC
>RKRZ01000162.1 GCA_007571105.1 Gammaproteobacteria bacterium | reverse complement strand
TAGACACCCCCAACCCCAGCAATCGGCACGGGCGTCGCAGCAACAGGCTCTCTATGGGCAACGCCTTCAGATCGATTCAGTTGCGCCATAACGCTTTCTTCAAACTGGCCGCCATCGCTTCAGGGTCTCGGTGCGCGCCTCCCAAAGGTTCTTACAACCGCTCATCGATCAACTCCAATTCCAGCAAACGGTCCGAAGTCAATCCCAGCGTTTGCGCCGCATCCTTCGCGCGATCCGCACTCTTCCACAAGATGGAGGCACAGCCTTCCGGAGAGATGACCGAATACACACTGTATTGCAACATCATCAGGTGATCGCACACGCCAATGGCCAGCGCGCCGCCGGAACCGCCTTCGCCAATGACGATGCTGACAATCGGCGTCTGCAGGACCGCCATGATCTCCAAATTGACGGCGATGGCTTCGCTTTGGCCGCGTTCCTCCGCGCCAATGCCCGGATAAGCGCCGGGCGTATCAATCAGGGTCACCACCGGGAGTTTCATGCGCTCGGCCATCTGCATTAGCCGGCGAGCCTTGCGGTAGCCTTCCGGGCGCGGCATGCCAAAGTTGCGCTCCACCTTCTCCCGGGTATCCCGACCCTTTTGGTGCCCCACCACCATCACGGCTTCTCCCTCAAGCCGCGCCAAGCCTGCCACAATGGCTCGGTCGTCAGCGTACAGACGATCTCCATGCAATTCGTGAAACTCGCTGAACAGGTGCGCAATGTAATCCAGCGTGTAGGGACGCTGCGGGTGGCGCGCCAATTGTGTGACCTGCCACGCCGACAGGCTGGAGAAGATGTCTTCCGTCAGCGCCTGCTTGCGGCCTTGCAGATGTTCAATCTCCGCATCCAGATTCAGCGAAACGTCGTCGCCGGCATGGCGCAGATCGCGAATCTTCGCTTCCAGTTCGGCAATCGGCTGTTCAAAGTCCAGAAAATCCGGGTTCATGGCGTCGCGTCGGTGCGCAAATACAGAATGTCCGCTGATTTTACTCCCGGCACCTGTCCCACGGCCTGCATCGCTTCCTCATGCGGTGCGATTTTCCAGTCTTCTCCCAGCACCCAACTGTTCGAGCCACTCTTTTGTCCGTACCAATCCACGCGCACCTTGCAATCCCCCGGATGCCGGCGGATCACGTCCTGAAGGCCATCCACCGTGCGGTCATCACTGTCCACATCCAGCGTCACGCACAACTGATGCGCGAAGCGGGACATCATCTCTTCCAGGGTATGAAAACATTCCCGGGTCTGCGCCCGCACCCGCACCTGCTCCCCCCGCTCTTCCGTCTGGCGCAGACGCAATTCGCCCTCCACGACCCGCAGAACCCCACAGGATCGATCGTCAACAAATTCACAGGCCTCGGTCACCACTTCCAGGCGGCCGTTGTCGTCTTCCAGTTCAATGAAGGCAGCCTGGCGATTCCGCGCACGCCGCGTGCTGGCCACGACTCCCGCCACCCAAACCGCCGTTCGACTCCAGCGATCAGCGCTGCGCGCTCGGGCTGCCACCTGCGTCAGCGTCCGCGGCACCACCTGCCGCACATCATCGCGATGCAGGGTGAACGGATGATCGCTCAGATAAAAGCCCAACGCCTCTCGCTCTCGCTCCAAGAGCATGGCTGGTTCGTATTCTTTCTCCACAACCTTCGCCGAATTCACTTCCGGCATCTGCTGCTCACCAAATAAAGATTCTTGTCCCGCTTGCTGATCCTGCTGAAAGCGCAATCCCTGCTGGCGAACTTCCGCCACCGTCCCTGCCATCGCCTGACGCCCCTGTCCCAAGCCATCCATGGCGCCCGCATGAATCAGTGCGCGCAAATCCTTCTCGGTGGCCTCGCGAGAACTCAAGCGCTGACACACATCCTCCAGACCTTCGAACGGCGCGTCGGTACGTGCGGCAACCAAACTCTGTGCGAGCCCCTGCCCGATCCCCTTGATCGCGCCCAATCCGTATCGGATCACGCCCTTCTCCGGCACCGTAAAGTCATAATCCGAGTGATTGATGTCCGGCCCGCGCACCGTCAACCCCATGGTCTGGGCTTCCCGGCACAACAACGCCAGTTTGTCGGTTGAATCCCGTTCACTGTTCATGGCCGCCGCCAGAAAGGCATCCGGATAGTGCGCCTTGAACCATGCGGTCTGGTAGGTCAACATGGCGTACGCCATCGAATGCGACTTGTTGAAGCCGTATTCGGCAAACTCCTGCATCAGGTCAAACACTCTCTGCGCTTCGTGTTCCTTCAGGCCATGCTTGAGCGCCCCTTCCTGGAAGCGCTTGCGCTGCTGGGCCATTTCTTCCGGCTTCTTTTTCCCCATCGCGCGGCGCAACAAATCTGACTCGCCCAGCGTGTACCCCGCCACATCCCGCGCAATTTGCATGACCTGCTCCTGATACAGCATCACGCCATAGGTTTCCTTCAGCGCCGGCTCCAGGTCCGGGTGCCAATAACGAATCTTGTTCGGGTCTTTTCGGCAACGGATGTACTCGTCGTCCATCTTGGAATTGAGCGGTCCCGGCCGATACAGCGCCAGCAACACGCCGATGTCTTCAAAACAAACCGGCTTCAGACGCATCACCAACTCGCGCATGCCCGGAGATTCCAGTTGGAATACGGCAGTGGTTTTCGCATCCTGCATCACTTTATATGCGGACTCATCGTCCAGCGGAACGTCTTCAAGCGCCAATGGCTCCTGGCCTTCCTCGTCGCGGCGGGCATTGACTGTCTTCAGACACTGATCAAGCACCGTCAACGTGCGCAGGGCCAGAAAATCAAACTTGGTCAGCCCAACGACCTCGATGTCTCCCATATCGAACTGCGTGATGGTCACTTCCGGCTGTCGCGTCTCAAAGTAGAGCGGCGAATAGCCCGTCAGTGCGCTTGGCGCGATCACCAAGCCTGCCGCATGGCGTGAGGCATTGCGCACGATTCCTTCGAGCTGCAGCGCGATCTCATACAACTGCGCACCGCCCGGATCTTTCGGGTTGTCGACAATGTGGCGGAAATCCTCGGATTCCTTGTACGCTTCCTCCAACGTGATGTCGAGGCGATTCGGCACCGCCCGCGCCAGACGATCACAGAAGCCATACGCGAGACCCAGCACGCGCCCGACATCCCGGATCACTGCCTTCGCGGACATCGTGCCGTAAGTGATGATCTGTGCGACGCTGTCTGCCCCGTAGCGTTCGCGCACGTAATCGATGACTTGGTCGCGCTTCTGATTGCAAAAGTCGATATCAAAATCCGGCATGCTGACGCGCTCGGGGTTGAGAAAGCGTTCGAACATCAAGCCATAGCGAAGCGGGTCCAGTTGCGTAATGTCGAGCGCATACGCCACCAGAGACCCGGCGCCGGAGCCGCGTCCCGGGCCGACCGGCACGTCATTGCGTCGCGCCCACTCCACAAAATCCGCCACAATCACGAAGTAGCCGCTAAACCCGGTCGCATGAATGACTTCCAGCTCATGCTCCAGGCGCTCTTGATACTCCGCCTCAGAGGCCGCCAACTGTCCTTTGTGCTCCAGGCGCGTCAATCGCTCCTGCAAGCCGTCGTGCGCCAGCCGGTCCAGATAGTCGTCCATCTCCTCGCCATTCGGGGTCGGATAGGCAGGCAGCAGCGTCTGCCCCAGTCGCAGCGGACACGTGCAACGTTGCGCAATGTGTTCGGCGTTTTCAATCAGCGCCGCAGGGTAATCCCGAAACGCCTCTCGCATGATCGCCTCATCGCGCAAGTACTGCTCCTTGCTGAACTCCCGAGGGCGGTCTTTATCGCTGAGCCGATTCTGGCTGCGAATGCACACGCGCACCTCGTGCGCCTCGAAATCTCCGCCATGCAAAAACCGCACATCGTTTGTCGCCACCATTGGCAGGCGCCGCTCATGCGCATACTCCATTGCAAAGTGCAGATAGTCATCCTCGTGCGGACGGTCCGTGCGAATCGCCTCCAGATAAAAACGCCCATCGAAATGCCGCTGCCAGTAATCAAGCACCGATTCCGCCAACTCCCGATTGTCGCTCAAGGCCGCCTGTCCCAGATCCCCGGCCGGCCCGCCCGACAGCACAATCAACCCTTCGTTGTGTGCCGCCAGGTCGTCGCGCGAAATCCGTACCGCGCCCCCCTTGTAGAAGTTCGTCAAAAGAGCGCACAGGTTGTGGTAGCCTGCCTTGTTCTGACACAGCGCAACAGCGCGCGCCGTCCCCTCCGCATGCTCCGGCGGCAGTTCCAGATCAAGCTCTGCGCCCAAAATCGGCTTGATGCCGTAATCGCATGCCGTCCGGTAGAACTTGATGGCCGCAAACAAATTGTTGAGGTCCGTCAGAGCCACCGCCGACATGCCCAACTCTCCAACACGCCGCATCAGCAGCTCAATGCGTATCAGCCCGTCACTGAGCGAATACTCGGTATGCAAATGCAGATGCGTAAAGCTCATGACCGGGCTCGTTCAAGGACGGCGCGCACCGGCGCGTAAGTGACGCGGTGATGGCGCGACGGCCCCAAGGCTTCGAGCAACTCCAGATGCAGCGGTGTCGGGTAACCCTTGTGCTTCTCAAATTGATAACGCGGCCCCCATTGTCCGCCCTGGCGCATCCAGGCATCGCGCATCTGCTTGGCCAGCATGGATGCGCCGGTGCGGGCTCGGGGAGCCGCGCTATAAATTCGAGGAGCACAAGGGTTGCCGGACACCGCCGCATGCGGCGTTGCTCGAACTCCTGGGGCGGGCGCGCCCTCCCCACGCCCCGTCAGCGCCGGC
>RKRZ01000091.1 GCA_007571105.1 Gammaproteobacteria bacterium | reverse complement strand
TCCGCGCATCACCGCCACGCGGCCGCTTGATATGTATTGCTATGCAATCGGGGCGATGGAAGGCGGTCCCGCGTTGACAAAGCAGACCGAGGTGCTGGAGCGTTTGCAGAACTGGGGATTCAGGACCTGCGATAAAGCGCGAGCCGTGGCAGGCATGGACGCGTGCTTTGCTTATTACCAGGAGTGTTATGCCGAGCGGAAGCAACTGCCGTATGAAATTGATGGCGTGGTCTACAAGGTGGATGAGTTGGCCTTGCAGACGCAATTGGGTCAGGATGCTCGGGCGCCGCGGTGGGCGGTGGCGCATAAATTTCCGGCACAGAAGGCCTTGGCGGAATTGCGAGCGGTGACTTTTCAGATTGGGCGCACCGGTGTGGTGACGCCGGTCGCCGAATTGTCCGGAGTGGAAGTCGGTGGTGTGATGGTGCGGCGGGCGACGTTGCACAACATGAGTTTCATTGAAGAGAAGGGCTTGCAAGTTGGCGATGTGGTTGAAGTTCGCCGCGCGGGAGATGTAATTCCGGAAATTGTTGCAGTACATGAATCTGGCGAGGAGGTCTCGAGAAGTCCGATCCGAATTCCGAAAACTTGCCCGGTGTGCGACAGCGGGTTGGAGATCGAGGAAGACATCTTGCGGTGTCCTGCTGATTTGCAGTGCTCGGCTCAAGTGAAGGGACGATTGAAGCATTTCGCCTCCCGTGACGCAATGGATATTGAAGGCTTGGCAGGAGAAAACATCAATTGGCTAGTGGAATCGGGTCTGTTGCGCCAGGTCGATGACTTCTATCGCTTGCGCGAGGATCAGATTGAGGAGCTATTTCGCCAGAAACTAGAGCAGGAACGCAGACGGAGTTGCTTTCAGAGAATGCGGCGCTGGCGAGACGCAAACTTGAACCTGAGTGGCCAGGCGCCTCCCGATCTGCAGATGTTGCTGGAGACCCTGCAGGTGCCGGAGAGCACATTGGGGGATAGCGGTTTGGGCTTGCCCAAACAGGGCTTGGATGCGCAGGCTGTGGCGGCGCACTTTCGCGTGCTGGAAGATTTGCGCGCTGCCGGCTTGGAAGATTTGGAGGCGCAGAAGCTGTCGAGAGAGACAGCCAAGCAGGTGCAGGAATTTCTGGCAGCCCGGCCTACGCTTGAGAGTTTGCAGGATTATGTGCTGGGCCTGGCCTTGAGCCGCAGCATTGAGCATGTCGGACATGTCACTGCGCACCAGATTGCCAGTGGGTTTCATACGATCGAGCGACTTTCCCAGGCAACCGAGAAAGCATTGTCAGCGCTTCCGAAAGTGTCGCGTGCCGCAGCGACGAATGTAGTGGAATTTTTTGCAAACCACCCTACGCCGTACAGTCAGATGCGTGCTGTGTGTGGAAAGATGATGCAGCAGCGGGCTAAATCTTCGAAGGCTGAGCGAGGCTTGCCGAAGAAGATCATCCAGAACATCGAAGTCAGTCGCACGGTAGATCTGGACCGTCTGATTTACGCGTTGGGAATACGTGAGATCGGGCGTGAGGCGGCGCGGTCGCTGGCGCGGGAATTCGGGTCGATGCAAGCCTTGATGGCGGCACCGCCCGAGCGGTTGATGGAAGTGCCGGATGTCGGGGAAATCATGGCGGCTCATGTGGTACGGTTTTTTGGGAGGGAGGACAATCGTGCGGTCATTGAGCGTCTGTTGCGGATTCTCAAAATTCAGGCACCGACAGAATCGGGGCAGAGTCTGACCGGAAAGCGTTACGTATTGACCGGCACTTTCTCCGGCAGAAAGCGTGCGGAAGTCAAGCAGGAACTGGAACGCCTCGGAGCCCAAATTTCCGATTTCGTGAGTGCTCAGACGGATGCAGTGATTGCCGGCGACAAGCCAGGCAAGGCCAAAATCGACAAGGCAAAAGATCTGGACGTGCCGGTCTGGGATGAGGCAGAATTAGAGGCATTGCTGCAATGACGAAAATTCATCCAACCGCAGTAGTGCACGCAGACGCCCAACTTGGCGACGGTTGCGTGGTCGGGCCGCATGCGGTAATTGAAGCGGGGGTGGTGCTTGGCGAAGGGTGTGAAATCGGCGCGTTCAGCATGGTTCATTCGGGCGTGACGATGGGCTCGGGCAATGTCGTATCCGAGCACGTGGTGCTGGGTGGGCCTCCGCAGGATTTGGGCTTTGATTCCAGTTGTGCAAGCGGCGTTGAAATCGGTGCAAACAATCGGTTTCGAGAATTTTTCACCGTGCATCGCTCGACGAGGGAAGGAGGTCTTACGCGCATCGGCTCCAACTGCTTTTTTATGTTCAGTTCGCATGTTGCCCATGACTGTGCGGTCGAAGATGATGTCGTTATCGCGGGCTATACGGCGCTCGCAGGCCATGTGCAAGTTGGCCAGCGCGCATTTATCAGCGGTCATGTCTTGGTGCACCAGCATGTGCGCATCGGGAGGCTGAGCATGATTGCCGGGCTGGTTCCGGTTGAGCGTGATGTGTTGCCCTTTGCCCTATTGGGGCGCAATCCTGCGGTGCTGTATGGCCTGAATCTGGTCGGTTTGAAACGCGCCGGCATCAAGGGGTCGCGTTATCAGGTTTTGCGCGAGGTTTTTCGCGCCTGCAAGGACGGTGTGGCTGCGGAAGATTTGCCCGGCGACAGTGAGGAAGTGGCGCATCTGAAGCAATGGCTGATAGAGCCAAGCGTGCGCGGGCTCTGTCCTTTTTCTCGTCCTGGTGAGCGGCGGCGGGCGGTATAATTCGGGCTCACCCTCCACAGATTGTTTGGCATCATGCTTGTGGTTCTCTCGCCTTCGAAAACCCTGGATTCGGATGTGTGTGCAGACGAGCGTATTTGTACGCAACCGGACTATTTGAAGCAGTCCCGACAATTGATTCGCTGTCTGCGGGAGTTGTCGCCGGATGGCATTGCTGATTTGATGCGGGTCAGCCCAAAGATCGCGAGCCTTAACTATGGGCGTTACCGCGAGTGGAAAACTCCTTTTACGGTAGACAATGCGCGTCCCGCTGCGCTGACTTTTCGGGGAGACGTCTATACCGGACTGGGGGCGAATGACTTCGGTGCCCGCGACCTGGAATTCGCGCAAAAGCATGTCCGCATTCTATCGGGCCTTTACGGTCTGTTGCGGCCGCTTGATCTGATTCAGCCATACCGCTTGGAGATGGGCACGCGCCTGAAGACGACCAAGGGAAGCAATCTGTATCAGTTCTGGGGCAATCAGATCAGCGACGGCTTGCGCGAAGCGCTGGCGGCGCAGAAAAATCCGGTGCTGGTCAATCTGGCGTCGCAAGAGTACTTCAAGGCGGTGCAGCCGGAGGTCCTGGATGCGCCGGTGATTGAGCCGGTCTTCAAAGAACGCAAAGGAAACCAATACCGGGTCATCGGTCTGTTCGCCAAAAAAGCGCGCGGCATGATGGCCCGCTACATTGTCAAGAATCGCTTGCGCCGCGTGGAAGACATTCGAGACTTTTCTGAGGGCGGCTACCGCTATTCGCCCGCAATGTCGACCGACATACAATGGGTGTTCGCTCGCTAAGCGAGCGAAAGTGCGCCCGTGCATTTGCATATTCTGGGAGTTGCCGGCAGTTTCATGGCCGGCATCGCCCGCATTGCGTCGGAAGCCGGGCATCGCGTCACCGGTTCGGATGCCTCGCTGTTCCCGCCTATGAGCACGCAGCTCGAGCAGGCGGGAGTGGTGTGCCAGGAAGGCTATGAATGGGAGCATTTGCAGCCTGAGCCGGACTGCGTGGTGGTGGGCAATGTCATGCGGCGGGGCTTTCCCATCATCGAACAGTTGCTGAACAGTTCCATTCCCTATACCTCCGGTCCGCAATGGCTGAAGGAAAATTTGCTGCAACAGCGCCATGTGCTGGCGGTGGCGGGGACCCATGGCAAGACGACCACCAGTGCGATGCTGGCGCATCTGCTCCTCGAAGCCGGCCTCGATCCGGGCTATTTGATTGGCGGAGTGGCGGCGCGAACCAACAAGAGCGCGCAGGCGGGGTCCTCGCCTTATTTTGTTATTGAGGCGGACGAATACGATACGGCGTTTTTTGACAAGCGCTCAAAATTCGTGCATTACTGCCCGCGCACGCTGATTTTGAACAACCTGGAATACGATCACGCCGACATTTTTGATGACCTCGGGGCCATTCAAAAGCAGTTTCATCATCTCCTGCGACTGTTGCCGTCTGAAGGGCGCATTGTGTGTCGTTTTGGTGATGCCGCTCTTGAAGAAGTGTTAGAAATGGGCTGTTGGACTCCGGTTGAGACGTTCGGGTTTGAGGAAGGGTGTCATTGGCGCTGTTGTTGGGAGGCCGGCGACGAGTTGTGTATCGAGCACGAGGGCGCGGAGTATCGGGCGGAAGGCTACCGACCGATCGGGGCATACAACGCATTGAATGCGACCGCCGCCGTAGCGGCGGCGCATCACGCGGAAATCTCGATCCAGGCTGCACTCAACAGCCTGGCTTCATTCGAAGGGGTTGCAAGGCGATTGACGGTTAAATCCACACCGCGCGAGGATGTGCGTCTGTATGATGATTTCGCGCATCATCCAACGGAGATTCGTGCCACCATTGAAGCGGTCAAGGAACATCACACGGGACAACGAATCTTGGCAATCGTGGAGCCGGCGTCGAACAGCATGCGAAGCGGGGCGCACCGGGGAGGTCTGGCGGAAGCGCTGACGGGCGCGGATGAGGCTTGGCTGTATGTTTCGCAGGAGTTGGACTGGGATCCGAAGGAACTGCTAACCGAGGCATCGCGCTTGCATCTCGTCTTTGAAC
>RKRZ01000083.1 GCA_007571105.1 Gammaproteobacteria bacterium | reverse complement strand
GTCTTTGCCTTGTTCCAGTTCCTTCAGTTTTTCACGCTGGTGGAACGTTGCCCCGGCTTCCACCGCTTGCTCCGCCAGGAAGTTGTCCAAATATCGGCGTTGCGTCGCGTAAGCGTACAACCCGCCGGAGGACCGGGACAGCTCGGACCGTTGCTGCTTTTTGAATGTAATGAAAGTTTTGGTGATCTCGCGTTCAATGACGGGAGACAAATCGAGACCGATCGTTTTCGCGCAACGCAGCGACACCAGACCGCCGCAGGGCTTGTCCCGTGGGAATTCCTTTCTGTCGATCATCAATACCGAAAGCCCTGAATTTGCCAGCGCTCGGGCAGCACTGGATCCGGAGGGGCCTGCGCCTACAACAATGGCGTCGTATTGCTCGTTACTCATTTTGAAAAAGCACCTCTAGGCACGTTGTACGCGCCATGTTCCGTCACCAAGGTTCAGACTGCTCATCCCGAACATTTGTCGGCATTCGATAGGAGATCCCGCCTTTATCGTATTGCATGACTTTGAAGAGTTCCCCAAAGAACTCAGCGAACGCAGCGCTTTTCCTTTTCACGATGTGCCGGAACCTCAATTGCATACGGAACAGGGCCAGCACGCCTACCGTGGCATTCTTCGGATATTGCAACAGATCGGCCAACTCATCGCCGATCATCGCGCGAGACAATTTATAGGCGAATTTCTCAAACTTCTCGGCCTTCTTACCTTCAAATCCGGACAACTTTGGCGTGGCCTTGATAGCCGCATGAGCAACTTCAGGGGCAATTATGTCTGTCGATTTCGGCTCAAGGCTGTGTCCCAACTCAAACATTTCCTTGGCGTTATCCGGATTCGTAAACAGCATTTCATCCGCGACCCCCAACAAATAGCCCACATACCGCCAAGTATTGGCGATCGCTTCCTCCTCTTCCCGCGACACCTCAGCGCCCAGCATTCGCGCGTAGTAAAACGACCGAAGCGAGAACGTGTAGAGCGAAATGCCGCCAATGTGCGCCATACTCAAAGGCCGTCCCCAATCTTCATTGTTCCAATCGTCGCTTTTGTCCATCATTAGGCGCAGTCTTGAGTGAATAAAACGAATGCGCACAGTGGAGCGCCAACCGTCATTTTCGCGCGCCAGCCCTTGCCCAGGATAGTACACTTCCAGGAAGTGGCGCATGTTCTGCTTGAGCCGCTTGAGGGCATGATCCCCCAAACCGGTGACGCGTCCGGTGGTGGCGAACGAGCGGCTGACGAGCGTGCTGAATCCCTCGACCCCGCTGGCCGCCGCGAAAGCGGGCAAAATCCTTTCCGCGTTTCGGAAAAAGGCCATGCTCGCAGTTCGGTGCAAGTCGAAATCAACCCATGAGGGGACTTCTTCAGCCTCGCGCATGAACTCTCTCAGTGCAATCGGAGCCTTTGCAAATACTTCATCGTCCTGCTCAACTCCTGCGCGTACCCAGTTGTGGATTTCCGCAGGCTCCAACTCCTGAAGCTCCTCCATTACAGGATCAAGGATGGGGTCCCCGATTTTCGTATGCCGGATATACGTGTCCACCATCTCAGGATTTTTCGGACGTATCTCGTGATAGTGCTCCCGGTATACAAGAGGGATATCCTCTAAAGGTATGGGAGAGGTTTCGGTTCCCACGGAGTTATGCTCCTTGAGTAAAGCAAAGTGGGCTAAATTCTAACATAGTACGAAGCCAACACATGCATGTAGATCAATAAATGCATAAATGTGAAATTTGCGCGTAATTATCCCTTATAAAGCAAGTATCTTGCTTGCGGGATTCTATGGAATTCCAGATCAGTCCAAAGCAGGAAACCGAGTTCCATCCATCAGAAAATAACGGCAGCAACCCGCTTGAGCAATTCACGGAAACGCGCCTTATCATTCGGGTAAAGTTCCTTCTACTCCACAGGCGGCTCGGTCTTGACGGGTTTCGGCTTTGGGTGGAGGTCATATTGACAGTCAGGGGAGACCCTTCCATAATAGCGACACTTCCGGTTGGGAAGACCTTATGTGGTCTTGGTCAACCGGCGGTCTTCCCCCGTTTAGCTTGCGGAATCGGGTCAAGCAACTGGTTCGCTCATAGTTTTTTCATGACCCCCCCCCCCCTCTTGGATATGGCAGTCATCGGTGCAGGCCCTGCTGGAAGCACATGCGCCATCAGCGCCCTAGCTGCAACGGGAGAAATGAGCATCGCACTGGTTGATCAAGCAACCTTCCCTCGAGACAAGGCCTGTGGGGACGGGGTGCGGCTTGATGCCGCGTTGCTGCTAAAAAATCTCGGCCTTGATGAGATTTTTGAGGACCGACCTCTCATCGGGGATATACGAGCAACCGTGCCTGAAGGATTTGAATACCTGCAAACCATCGTGGAAGCCGAAAATCCGGACGAGCCGGACGCACGGGACTATTACATCGTGGAACGCACGGTGTTTGACGATTTTCTTTGCCGGTCTGCCATCGACAAGGGCGCGGAAGATTACACCGGCCATAGATTTGTACAGGCAGAGCAGTCCGATTCGGGGGAATTTTGGACTCTTGATCTGACCGATCCATTCGGGGCTACGATTCAGATACGCAGTCGGATTTTGATCGGAGCAGATGGCGCTGCATCCCGCGTTCGCAGAATCACGGGGCAAGCGAAAAATAGCGATGTCCACATGTCGGTGGGGCTTCGCGCATATGCGGACTTTGAAGATTTTACGGAAAACGCTATGCGCTTCGACATGCTGAAATCCCTGATCCCCGGGTACGGATGGCTGTTTCCGCTGGTAAATCGGAGGTGCAACATTGGCATCGGTATTGCACAATCCGACTACAAACTTGGCAAGCATAAGTTGGAATATTTTCTGGACGACTATATCCAGTTCCTACAGGCCGAAGGCATTACGATAAAGAATGTTACGGGCATCAAAAATCATCCCCTGCCCCTGTACTCGCAAGCACTGTCACTGCTTCCTACTCCTGGAAGTGCATTGATCGGAGATGCCGCCGCAATGATCAGTCCGTTGACCGGTGAAGGCATTCACTACGGCATGTGGGCGGGCTACCTGCTGGGAGAGGCCGTTGGCCGGTGCATGAATGAGGGGAAGATGTTGCAGGAAGGATTGGATGACTATGAGAGAGCATTCGGCGAGCGCTTCGGTGAGAGCATGAGAAAATGCGGCGCTCTTCGCGACTGGATCAGGATTCAAAGAATTTTTTCGTAGCCATCATCCTCCAGATCCGCCCATGTGGACAACGCATTCGTGGTGAGCATCACTTGAGACCCTCGGAAGGCAGAGTTTCAAACTCTTCTTCAATCAAGCCCATGATGCGGTGGGTCTCGTCAGAAAGATGAGCAAGTTCTCCAAATCCCGCCATCCACGGGGGAGTCCGAGTCCCTGTGGGATGTTCCGGATGCTACGTGCCGAAACCATTCCCCAAACAGTTCAGTGAATAGTTGCTTCATCGTGATATTGCGTGAGGTGGTAAGTGGCTGCTATTCGATCAATTGTCATCGGACTGGTCCAATCGCTTAATGTATTTGTCGAATAACGGAACTGCAAAAGAGTATCTTCCATGCCGATTTCTGAAGACCAGTCCTCGCTCCGTTAGCGCCGCAAGTACTTGGTAGGCATGGTTATTCGTGAATGGCTTGCCATGCTTGGACGATGCCTTCACGATTTCCTGAAGGGTAAATTCACCATTGCGCAAAGGAAGATGTGCGGCGATACGCATTAGGTCCTGTTGCCGACTGGTCGCTTGTTTCCATCTTCCGGCAAAGAAATCTGTATCAAGTTTGTGCTGGATTTCTTCAATCGGGACCAACACCACCTCATTCTTGTTCAGTAGTTGGATAAATGCGTCGTACACTTCCTTGCATATGAACTGGATGAAATACGGATACCCTCCGGACAATTCCACAATCGTTGAAATAGACTGCTCACTCAACTTTATAGGACACCGGCCATCGGAGATAGGTTTAGTAATCGCTTCTCGGCTTTCCCGGTCGGAAAGGCTTTCGAGATGGGCCACCCGAAACATCCGTTCAGCAAAAGTTCTCTCCTCGACCAGTTTCGGGAATAGTGCAGGCAGTCCTGTCAGCACCAGCATGAGTGGATATCCCTTTCTTTGCAAGGATTGGAACGCATCCAACAGCAAGGATAACGGAAACTGTTCCTTCCGCGGCTGGTTGGCAAGATTCTGAGCCTCGTCATACGCGAAAATGATTCCGCGCACACTACGACTATGACTGATCGCGAGCCAAGCCACTTCTAGCACTCTTTTGAGTTTGTCCAGTGGTAGCCCAGGCGTGCTGGCATAAAGGCTTTTCAGCATCGCGTAATCAAGTGTCTTCTCTTCAAAATCTTCTCCTGCCATAAAACCGATTGCCGAACGCGGAACTGTCAGAGTGGCGGATGAGGTTGCCAAGGCCAGATCGACACACAGCCGAGTAACAAAATTCTCTTCATCCAGGCTTGCGGTATTGTCCAGATCGGAACCTACCCATACCCAGCCATCGTGCTCTACTGCCAGCGGTTTGAGCGACTCCAGAAGAACGGTTTTCCCGACTCCACGCAGGCCGGTTAGAATCATGTTTTCAAGGATAGTTTCCTGCCGAAGGAGTTTTATGAATTGCTCTTTCTCCTTATCCCTGCCAGCAAGATATGGCGGTGGATGACCGGCACCAGGCCGAAACGGGTTTATGAATTCAGTCATGTGATTCACTTTTTGAAATGAAGCCCTATGAAGTTATTTTACTATATCTATAAAAAAATATGAATTTATATTTTTCAGTAGAAGATTATTCATTTTAATCTCCAAAAATGTGACTCGCCAGGCATAAAAAAGGGGCCTCGCACCAGAGGCCCCTTTGATCTGGACAGAAGACCTGATGGTTACATCATGCCCATGCCACCCATGTCGGGG
>RKRZ01000094.1 GCA_007571105.1 Gammaproteobacteria bacterium | reverse complement strand
CAATGGCGGCGATCCCTTCCTGCGCCGGATGCTGCGCGAGGTCGGTGACGTCATGGTGCGACAGTTTGGACCAGCCGTCGGTGGCGACTTTGCCATCCTTGGCGTCCAGCCCGATGATGATGTGGCCGGGGAATTCGAGGCACAACTCTTCGACATAATGCGGCTCACGGACCGCGCGCGTTCCCAGCACCGTGTAGCGCACTCCGATGTTTAAGTAATCCTGAATGGAATCATCTGTGCGAATGCCGCCGCCGACCTGAATCTCGACGTCGGAATGATTGCGGGCGATCTGTTCGATCGCGGACTTGTTGACCGGCGTGCCGGCTTTGGCGCCATCGAGCTCGACAATATGAAGCCGCGTTGCGCCGAGGCTGATCCAGTGTTCCGCCATCCCGATCGGGTCGTCGGAGAAGACCGTCTCGTCGTCCATACGGCCCTGGCGCAGACGGACGCAACGTCCGTCCTTGATGTCGATGGCAGGAATGATTTGCATGGGGCTTATTGTGGCACGGGCTCAGGCATGCCCATCCCAATCCAGGAAGTTGCGCAGCAGCTGCAGGCCGTGGCGGCCGCTTTTCTCCGGATGCGCCTGAATGGCGAAGGCAGGGCCTTGCGCAATGGCTGCCGCGAACGGCAGACCATAGAGTGTTTGTCCGACCACGCGATCGGTATCTTCGGGTGCGACATAGTAACTGTGCACGAAATAAAACCGACTTTCGTCCGGAATGCCGTGCCACAGGGGATGAAGGTGTTGTGCAATGCCGTTCCAGCCCATGTGCGGGATCTTGAGTCGTTGATCCGCAGGGCTCGTGGAGGCAAAGGGGCGCACGGTTCCGGAGAACAATCCCAAACCATCCACGCCCGCATTCTCCTCGCTGTGTTCCATCAGCACCTGCATGCCCATGCAGATGCCCAGAAAGGGTCGGGTTTGCGCGGCGTGTGCGATGGCTTCCAGGAGATTTTTCTCGCCCAATGAACGCATGCACTGTCGTGCCGCGCCCTGGCCTGGAAACACCACGCGATCGGCTTCCTCAACCAATTGCGCGTCAGAGGCAATCCGAATGTCAAACTTGGATCCGGCTAGGGTACGCAGGGCGTTGTGCACCGAACGCAGGTTGCCGAAATTGAAGTCGACAATGGCGACAGTTTGCATCCTGTGGGGCTTGGCGACTCAGAGTACGCCTTTGGTGGACGGGGTTCCAGTCTCCCTTGGGTCGTTTTCAGCCGCCATTCGGATAGCTCGCCCAAAGGCCTTGAAAATCGTCTCGGCGATGTGATGCGCGTTATTTCCCCTGAGCGCATCAATATGCAGGGTCGCCATGGCGTGATTGGCGAAACCCTGAAAGAATTCGTGAACCAGGTCCACATCAAACTCGTGGATGCGGGCACGCGGATACTGGGCGTTGTATTCCAGCCCCGGACGACCCGAGAAATCTATCACCACGCGGGACAAGGCCTCGTCCAGCGGAACGTACGCGTGTCCGTAACGACGGATCGCCTGCTTGTCTCCCAATGCCTGATGCACCGCTTGCCCCAGTACGATGCCAATGTCTTCCACGGTATGGTGCGCGTCCACCGACAAGTCGCCTTGGGCCTCCAGTGTCAGGTCCAGCATGCCGTGACGGCTGATCTGCTCGAGCATGTGCTCAAGAAAAGGCAGGCCGGTTTTCAGCTTGGATACGCCATTGCCGTCCAGGTTGATTTCCAAATCAATCTGGGTTTCGCGGGTTTGGCGTTGAATATGAGCGGTACGCACACTCATGAAGAGATACGGGCGGCGGGCTGGCGACTATTTTACCGCGTCCCATCGTCGAGCAGGAAACTTACCGGGCCGTCGTTGACCAGATGAACTTGCATGTGGGCACCAAACTGTCCGGCAGAGACCGGCGAATGCTGTCGTTGACATTCCTGTAACAGTTGCTCAAACAGAAGGCGGCCATGTTCCGGGGCTGCAGCACTGCTGAAACTTGCCCGCAGGCCGCGATCAGTCTCTGCGGCCAGCGTGAACTGGGGAATGAGCAGCAAAGCGCCGGCACAATCCTTCACAGAGCGGTTCATGCGATCTTCGTCATCGGCAAATAGGCGGTAGCTCAAAATACGCTCGGCCATGCGGGGAATTTGATCGACCGTGTCCTCGCGATGAAAGCCGATCAGAACCAGAATCCCGGGGCCAATTGATGCGATTGTCTGTCCGTCAATCTCAACTCGGGCTTCGGTTACCCGTTGAAGTAGAGAAAGCATCTTGGTCGTTTCGGGTTTGCAGACGTTGCACGCACTATAATGCCTGAAAAACGCGCCCGTGGCTCAGTGGATAGAGCACTGGCCTCCGGAGCCAGGGGTCGCAGGTTCGAATCCTGCCGGGCGCGCCATGCCAAATCCGAATCGTCTCGCCTCCGTCGCTTATGTGGCTGCACATTCCAGAAATTCTGAACGCTGCGGAACTGGAGGATGTCCGGAAAGTCGTTCGCAAAGGAGCATTTGCCGACGGCCGCAACAGCGCCGGTCAATTGGCGGGTGCTGTCAAGCAGAATGAAGAGTTGCAGGGCACAAAGGCAGCGTTGGCAGACGCAGAGCAATGTGTGGCCCGGGCTGTCCAGCGTCATCCAGAGGTGCAGCGTCACGCATTACCCCTTCGCATCAGCCATCCGGTGTTCGCTCGCTATCGACCGGGCATGCACTACGGTTGGCACACCGACGATGCGGTTATGGGACAGGGCGGCTATCGCGCCGATGTGGCGGTGACGGTGTTCCTGAATGATCCTGGCGATTATGAAGGCGGCGACCTGGTCGTGCAATCGCCTTATGGAGAATGTCGCGCCCGTCATCCGGCGGGAGATGCGGTGCTGTATTCCGCCAGTCGCCTGCATTGCGTCGAGGAAGTGCGCTCGGGCGAGCGTCAGGTTGCCGTGCTGTGGATTCAAAGTCAGGTGCGGGATGAGCAGCAGCGCGAGGTGTTGCAGAAATTAGACGCATTGCGGAGCCGGCAAATGGAAATCGGTCAGGAGCAGGAGGTGGTCCAGCTCGATTGGCTGTATTCTCGGCTGATGCGGATGTGGGTCGATGTCTGAACCGCAGATTCTCGAAGGGAAGGAAGCCTACCAGCAGGAACTTCGGAGTCTGCAGGTGGAATTGGTCAAACTGCAGTATTGGGTGCAGTCGCAAGGGGTGCGTGTGCTGGTGCTGTTTGAAGGCCGTGATGCGGCCGGGAAGGGTGGAGTCATCCGCCGCATCATCCGGCATACCAGCCCGCGCATCGTGCGGGTGGTGGCGCTGCCGAAGCCTTCGGAGACTGAGTGTGGGCAATGGTATTTTCAGCGTTATGTTGCCCACCTGCCGCAACGCGGGCAGATGGTCTTGCTTGATCGCAGCTGGTACAACCGTGCGGGCGTGGAGCGGGTGATGGGCTTTTGTACGGGAGAGCAGGTGCAGGAATTTTTTGTCAGTTGCCCGCAATTCGAGGAAATGTTGGTCCGCGAGGGAATTCACCTCATCAAATACTGGTTTACCGTGAGCCAGGAGGAGCAGGAGCGCCGGTTTCAGGCGCGCTGCACGGACCCGCTGAAGCGTTGGAAATTCAGCCCGATGGACGTCGAGGCCCGCACTCGTTGGGTGGACTATTCAAGAGCTCGCGATGAAATGTTTGAGCACTGTCACACGGTGTTGACTCCGTGGCACGTGATTGATGCGGACTGCAAACTTTCGGCGCGATTGAATTGTATTCACCATCTGCTGTCACAACTCAATTATCGGGACATGATGCCGCCGGAGATTCAGTTATCTCCGCTGTCGGATGTGTCTGAGGGCTCGAGCGCCAGCATGCCCGCCCCGTTGGAGCCGGTTTACCGCGTGGTGGATTTGTAAAGCGCGGCAGGAGAAGCCGCGCGAGGGATCAATTGCGCGATCCTTTCTCTTCGTGCGCCAGCGCCACGACTTTCATGGCCTGTTCCATGTAATCCTGCCGGTAATTGTGCAAAGGCGAATCTTCGTCTGGAGTGAAATACTCGTCCATGCCGACGCCGCGCGCGCGGTCTTCCGCAATAAAACGCCGCTGCATTTCCAGCATTTCCTCAATCAGTTTGCGTTTCTCGCTCATGGGCTGGGGGTTGCGTTGATACCCAAGTCATTATACTTCGTGTGGTCTGCTGCATTTTTGCATTGTGCACTCACGTGTAAGCCCGGGGTCTGATGTGGACAGCCGTAAACAAAATTGAATTCGGCATGTTACTAATTGATGTATACCGTGGCAGAGGGACAAAGTTATAAATTCGAGCCTGGTTATTCCACGCGATCGCCTGTCGGAATTTTGTCGTGCGAACGGAATCGTAAAGCTTTCCATCTTTGGTTCGGCGCTTCGTGAGGACTTCGGTCCACAGAGCGATATTGATGTGTTGGTTGAATTTGCTCCGGACCGTGTTCCGGGGCTATTCGGTATTGCTGGCATGGAGTCGGAGTTATCCGATTTATTCGGGGGGGCGTTTGGTGGACTTGCGGACTCCGCAAGACTTAAGCCAGTATTTTCGTCAGGAAGTTCTTGACACAGCGGAACTTCAGTATGCAGAAGATGTAGAAGAATGACGATGGAATGATGCAACACAAGATCGACAGGGCGCGCCATGGGAATTGCCCTGATGATAGCCCCTAGGCTCGCCTGAAGTTCCCGGCCGGCTTGGCGAGACAATCTCCGGGGAACTCGCCCTTGCGCTGGTCGAACTCATAACCGACGCCTCGCACCCCATATCAGCCCACGCCGAGGAGGCAGGGCTAGCGGAAGCTGTGCCTGGACCCCAGCAATGTTTCATGGAAAAAAGAGGCTCTTCAGGAAACTGTGTGGATTCCCATTTCTCGGGGCCAAACCAAATTCTCCAAGAATCTGAGTATCCTTCCGTAAAAAAGGCATAAGCAATCATTCTCGATTCCGATCCTCGCAAACGTGCAGCTTGCCTTGCTGAAATTGAGGTTGATCAATTTCATCAGGGCATTTATCAATCCTCG
>RKRZ01000047.1 GCA_007571105.1 Gammaproteobacteria bacterium | reverse complement strand
CCCCAATCTTCCAGCATCCGGTAGTGCAACCAATATTGGTTGATTGCGCGCAATTCGCTCGCCAAACTGCGATTCAGGCATTCAATGACTGCGGGGTCTCCTTTCATGGTCTTCTCCGTGTCGTGTCCTCTTGTATGCTTAATTCTATCAGGCGTTAATTTGACGATTGTCGAATAATTTGGCGCAACAGAGATTGGCAGTTGCCGCAGCGAGCCTGTTTGTCCAATTGCCGGTAGACGGCGCTGATGCTTGCTCTTTTGCCTGCCTTGTGGAGTTTTTCAGTGGCCGTGCGTAATTCCCGATCGGTAATGCCGGCGCAGGAGCAGACAATCACAACAGTCCGCTTGGACTCAGACCAGTTTCAGATTCTCCAGCGAGCCCTGCTCAAAATCCACTTCCACGACCAAGTCAGATTTAAGTTGGGATTGGCACGCCAGAATATAGCCCTCTTTCAGCATCTCGCCGTCCAGAGTGTAAGTGAAATCATGCAAGGCCTTGATCTTGCCTTCTTTGAGGATACAGCGGCAGGTGCCGCAACTGCCGACCTTACAATCGCATGGCCACTTGATGCCGGCATTCAGGGCTGCCTGGAGCAAATTGATCTTGCCAGGCACCGTAAAAGTCTCGCCAGTATTGGCGATGGTGCACTTGAATTCCGTGGGCTTCTTCTTGAAGAACATGGCAGAGAGGTGTTGAGATGCCGAGTGCGCCGTATTTTACATGACACGCTTAATGATGAATGACTTGCATGAGGGCGTCGGTGACCGAGACAGCCGGGTCTTGCTCAGGAGAGATGCTGGGGTTTTGAGTTCTTGGTTTTCAGAAAATGGCGCGCATAGCGCGGCGCGATATTGGTGCGATTCAGCAAAATCAGCATGTCGGCGACGTTGAATTTTTGGTCCCAGCAGGGAGTGCCGCAGATTTCCGCACCCAGATTCAGATAGGCTTTCAGTAATGGCGGCAGAAGGGAGCGTACGGAGCACGAGAGTTGAATCCCCGCTTCAACCTCCCGGCTATCCGGTTTCGGCAATGGAATGCGGGGATAGACCTGCAATGTGAGGTTCACCAACCCCCGTTCTCGGGCATTGCGGTAGATGGCGCGCGCCTGATGCCCGCCATCCGACATGTCGACACTGGCGCAACCGAACAGGTAATCGTAACTGCAATTCAGCATGAATTCGGCCAGTCCCATCCACAGACAGGTGATGGCGCCTCCTTGGCGGTATTCCGGATGCACGCAGGTGCGGCCCACCTCCAGTTTGCGCCCGGGCAGAGTGCGCAGGTGTCCGATTTTGAACTCGGATTGGGAGTAAAAGCCCCCGGCTTGAGGAGCATCTTCGTCCGACAAGACGCGAGTGCAGGCGATGACTTCGCCGGTGTAGCTGTCGCGCACGACCAGATGCCGGCAAAACGGGTCGTAGGAATCTGCATCAATCTGCTCTGCAGCGCTTTCCAGGGAAGCGCCCAGTTCTCCAGAGAAGATCCGAAAACGCAGGCGCTGGCACTCAGCGACGGTCTCAGACCGTGTGGCAATCTCGAAATGAAATCTGGAAGACATCAGACCTCCGAGAAAATTGTGCGGCTAACAATACTGTCGATATATTACAAAGGGACTGCACATACTGCCAGTTATCTTATTGGGGCGATTCAAGCAGCGCTTCCACGCGATCTGCCAGGCGCGTCATTCCGGCTGGAGGACCCAAGTGCTTCTGTACGCCTTGCAATTGTGTGCGAACCTCTTCCAGACGTTCGGGAGAATCCAGCCAAGGTCGCAATTCGGCTGCGATGGCAGGTCCCGTGGCATCAGACTGGATCAATTCGGTGACCAAGTCCTTTCCGACAATGATGTTCGGCAGACAGTAGCGCGGGATGCGCACCAGCAGGTGCGCAATTGCGTAGGTCAAGGACGCCATGCGATACATCATGCAAAACGGCACCTTCATCAATGCAAGTTGCAGGGTGATGGTTCCGGAAGCCGCCATGGCCATGGTGCACAAGCTCATGACGTTGTAAATGTCGTCATTCAGACAGCGGATGGGGGTGTCCTCCGGCAGCCGGGAGACGTATTCTTCTTCGCTCATCCCGGGGGCAATCGCCAGGACGAATTGCGGCGTGGAAGGATGCGTTTGCAATTCTTCAACCGCGTCGATGCAGATTGGCATGAGTGCATTGAGTTCGTTGCGCCGTGAGCCCGGAAAGAGTCCGATGACAGGACGTTTGGAATCGATATTCCACCGTTGCTGCAGCGTTGCGGCATCTTCAGAGGCCCGGGCTTTGCCAACCAACGGGTGTCCGGCATAGCTGACGGAGACCTGGTGGTGGCGGTAGAAATCTTCTTCGAAAGGCAGGATGACGGCCATATGATTGATGCGCCGGCGGATCTTCCGCACGCGCCAGGCGCGCCAGGCCCACAGTTGCGGGCTGACGTAGAACAAAGTCGGGATGCCCATCCGGTGCGCAATTCCTGCAAGCTTCAGGTTGAATTCCGGGTAATCGATCAGAATCAGTAAATCCGGTTTCTGTTCACGCAGAGTTTCTTTGAGGCAGCGCATTGCGGCGCGGATTTTGGGGTAGTGCCGCAGCACCTCCACCAATCCGACCACCGCAAGTTCGGTGGAATCGACCTGCAGTTCAACGCCCGCTTCACGGGAAGCGGCAGCTCCCATGCCGCAATATTGCCAATCCGGATGGCGCCGGCGCAACTCTTCGACGAGGTCGGCGGCGTAACGATCGCCAGAAGCCTCGCCAGCGACCAGCATCAGTTGCATGAGTTCAGACCTCGGCGCGGGCGAAACTGTCCTGAATCCGTTGCATCTGTTCCGGCTTCAGTTCCGGAAACATGGGCAGAGACAGACATTCCGCACACAGTCGCTCGACAGCAGGCAGAGGGTGTTCCGGAGCCCAGCGCGCGTAGGCCGGTTGTTGATGCAGGGGGTGAGGATAGTAGACCCGGCAATCAATGCGATCGGCCTGCAATTGTGCGATCAGGGCATCCCGTTTTGAGGTGGTCAGGGTGTACTGGTGCCAGACATGTCCCGGCACCAGTTCCGGCAGTCGGCAGGAGGCGAATCCCTGCAGGAGTTCCTGGTACTGTTCTGCGATATTCTGCCGCTTGCGATTCCAGTCATCAATATGTGCGAGTTTGATGCGCAAAATGGCCGCCTGCAATTCGTCCAGCCGACTGTTGATGCCCAAGTGGTCGTAGCGATAAAGTTCGGTTGAGCCGTGATTGCGCAAGGCGCGCAGGCGCTGCGCCAGTTCTGCATCCCGAGTGGCCAGGGCTCCGCCGTCGCCGCAGGCGCCCAGATTTTTGCTTGGAAAAAAACTGAAGCATCCAATGGCTCCCAAAGTTCCAACGCGCTGTCCGTCGATCTCGGAGCCAAAGCTCTGCGCGCAATCTTCGATGATGGCTACCTGATCGCCCAGCACTTCGCGCAGCGCATCAATGGGGGCCGGTCTTCCAAACAAGTGCACGGCGATGACGGCGCGCACTTTCGGAGTGAGCGCATTTCGGCAGTGTTGCACGTCGATCAGAAAAGTCTCCGGGTCCACATCCACGAAAACTGGTTCGGCGCCGGTGAGCGCTACTGCCTCGGCCGGCGCGGCAAAAGTGAAGGCAGGCACCAGCACCTGATCTCCCGGGCCGATGTCGAGTGCGCGCACGGCCAGGTGCAGCGCGTCCGTTCCGGAAGCGCAACTGACGGCATGAGCCGCACCGAGGTAGTCCGCCATTTCTGCTTCAAAGGCTTCGACTTCTGCGCCCAGGACATAGCGACCGCTGCCTAGGACTCGAAGCGTTGCGGCTTCGATTTCCTCGCGCACCGTGGCGTATTGCGCGGTCAGGTCGAGAATCGGGATCGGCTCGCTCATGAGAACGTATCCTGCCGCATAGATCGGCTGACTTCAAGAGCGACGCGCAGCGCGCGCAAGCCTTCCTCGCCGCTGACCAAAGGAGTCGCACCGTCCCGTGCGCAATTGAGGAAATGACGAATTTCCTCGCGCAGGGAGTCGCTTTCCGAAAAAGTCTCTGAGGCGTGATCCAAGCGTTCTTCCGGCGTGGCATCGCCGGGACGCAGTTGGTAGGCGTCCAGGCGGCGCTCCAGCATGTCCAGGACGTAGCAGGATTGCGCTTGAAAGACGCGCATGCGCCGTTCCTGCCGGCGGCTCAGACGCGAAGCGGTGACATTCGCGACGCAGCCGCTCGGGAATTCCAGTCGCACGTTGGCGATGTCCAGAGTGTCGCCGATGACGGCGGCGCCGGAGGCGCGAATTTCACATGGGTCCTCTCCCACGACCGTCAGTGTCAGGTCCAGATCGTGAATCATCAGATCCAAAGTGACATCAATCTCGGCCCCCCGCTCATTCCAGGGAGCGAGGCGATGCACTTCCAGAAATCGAGGAGCATTGCGCTTCTCCATCAGCGCACAAAACGCCGCATTGAAGCGTTCCAGCAGTCCGATCTGCAGCACGCGCTCGCGTGATTTCGCCAATTCAATCAGTTCGCCAGCTTCTTCCACTGAAGACGTGAAGGGCTTTTCAACCAGAATGTGGCAGTCGGCTTCCAGGCAGGCGCGCGCGATGGCATGGTGTTCGCGGGTCGGGGCGACGATGCTGACGGCATCGACTTCGTCCAGCAATTGACGGTAATCGCCAACCCCGGGGACGCCCAACTCTGAGCTGATTTCGGCAAGTCGGCTTGCATCAGTGTCGGCGACGCCGACCAATTCGCAGTCTTCCAGTTCGGCGTATTTTTGCGCGTGAAAGCGGCCAAGGTAGCCGACTCCGATGACGGCGGTGCGAAGCGGGGAAGCCACAGGGGGCAACGGGTCTGAGGTTGGCGGGTCTCCGGAGGGAAAGTATCACGACTGAATGCCCCAAATTCCAGCGCGTCATGCGAATGCGATCGGATTTTCTTCGTGTCGAAGTGAGGGCATTGTGAGGATGGGGCGCGGGGCTTGCGTTGCAAAATCGCCGGATTTTCAATGGCTCACGAAGCCTGTGATTTGGTGTGAGTAAAATGCCAAGACTTCCCCGTTTTTGACCTGGAACACGGCCTCTCCCTAATGCC
>RKRZ01000014.1 GCA_007571105.1 Gammaproteobacteria bacterium | reverse complement strand
TGGTCCTTCAATTCAGCCATGCGGCCCGACAACTGACTGAGCGCAATGTGCCGGGAATCAGGGATCCGGCCCTCTTTGGCATCCACGTCCTCGCGCACATCCAAAGTCCAGGCGGATTCACGGTTGATCAGATGGACCGCTTGCGTGGTCGTCACTTCTTTATAGCGCCGGGTCGCGCGGCGGAATTCGGTAAACAGGATCATTCCCATCAAGGCCGAGATCGCCCCCATCAAAAACGGGTGGCGCATCGCGAAATCCAGGTATTCCTGCATGCTGTTCTCAATGCGCCTGGGAGCAAAACATCATGCGCATCAGGTCCATCAGTTGAATCATCCGCGGGTCGCGAATCCGGTAGAAAATCGAATGCGCCTCCCGGCGTGTGGCCAGAATTTCGCTTTGCCTCAGAATGCTCAGATGCGAGGAGACATTGGCCTGCGACGTGTTGCATCGGTCGGCCAAATCCGACACCGACATCTCGCCGCTGCCGAGAATGCACAAGACTTTCAAGCGGATGGGGTGCGCCAACGCCTTGATCGAGTGACACGCTTTTTCAATGTCCTCGTCCTGCGCGTGCAGGGAATCCGTAACAGGAAGTTGGTCCATGCGGATTATTCTATAACAAGGTCCTATACTGCCGTCGATGATTTCACGCGGTAATTTCCCGAAGCATTCGCTTCCAAGAGCGTGGATTCAAAGGCTTGTATAGTAGTAAACTCAGTGCTGAAATTTGCCCTGCAGCACTGCGCCTGAAGATCGCCCTCCAAAGCCACTACGACGGGATTCCTCTCCCATGCCTGTCTCCATCAAGTCGCCCGAAGAAATTGAGAAAATGCGCACCGCCGGCCGTCTGGCTGCAGAGGTGCTGGAAATGATCGCCGAGCATGTCGCCATCGGCGTCACCACCGACGAACTCAACGAAATCTGCCATCGCCACATCACCGAGGAGCAGAACGCAACCCCGGCGCCCCTGAATTATTGCGGCTTCCCGAAATCAATCTGCACCACACTGAATCATCAGGTCTGCCACGGAATTCCGGGAGACCGACAGCTCAAACGCGGGGACATCCTCAACATTGATGTTACGGTCATCAAAGAGGGCTATCACGGCGACACCAGCCGCATGTTTTTCCTCGGCAAGCCTTCCGTACAGGCTCGCCGCCTAGTCGAGACGACCTACGAAGCCATGCATCGGGCCATTTGCGCCGTGCGCCCGGGACTGCATCTGGGGGATCTGGGCCATTTGATTCAAAGTTACGCCGAATCCCGTCATTTCTCAGTGGTGCGGGAATATTGCGGACACGGCATCGGCCGCGAATTCCATGAAGAGCCGCAAGTACTGCACTACGGCGAGCCCGGCACCGGGATTGCTCTGAAAGCAGGCATGACCTTCACCGTTGAACCGATGATCAATGCCGGAGCCCGGCATGTCAAATTGCTGCCGGATGAATGGACCGTGGTGACGCGAGACCGCAGCCTGTCTGCACAGTGGGAACACACCATACTGGTTACGGACAATGGCTTCGAAGTGCTGACGGCGCGTCCGGACGAGAGCTTCCCGTGAGCGCATCTCTGGCCACCGAGTGGCTGGCGGAATCTCCTCTTCCCTCTGGTGCGAATACCGCGCTCTGGAAGCACTGGTTGGAAGATTCGCAGCAATGGCTGTCCGAAAAGTTTCCCGAGCAGAATGTTGCGGACCTGATTCACGCCCGCTCGGAATTGATCGATCAGGCATTGCAGGCACTGTGGCAGCAACACCGCATGCACGAGATCGCCGGGCTGGCTGTGCTCGCCGTCGGCGGCTACGGTCGCGAAGAACTGCACCCTTATTCCGATATTGACTTGTTGGTCGTACATGACGGACGTGCGGATCTGGACGCGCTCAGCCCTTATTTTCAGAAGCTGTGGGACTGCGGCCTGAAACTCTCGCAAAGCGTGCGGACGCCGCAACAATGCCGGCAGGACGCCCGTGATGACATCACCCTGATGACCAGTTGGCTGGAAATGCGTCATCTGTGCGGCGAGCGCACACTGAGTCAAGAACTGGATCGAAAATTGAGCAATCGCGGCGGGATTTTCAAGGGCGCATTGTGGAATCGGGAGAAATTTTTCCACGGCAAGCTGGCAGAACGTGAGGCGCGCCATGAACAGTTCGCAAAGGGCGCATACCTGCTGGAACCCAATCTGAAGGAAGGCCCGGGCGGTCTGCGCGATATCCAGACCCTCCACTGGATCCTGAAGCGGCACGATTACATCGAGGATGCCGCCGAGTTCTGCGACGCGCAAGAACTGGCGGTGCTCGAAGACGGACAGGAATTTCTATGGCGTGCGCGTTTCGCGCTGCACGACGTCAGCGGACATGCCGAGGAACGCCTGCACTTTGGCAACCAGCAACGGGTCGCACAGCGGTTGGGCTATCCGGGCAGTAACGCCAACAAGATCGTCGAGGCGTTCATGCAGGACTACTACCGGACCACGGGCGCCATTGATCGCCTGACCGAGGTCCTGTTCCAGCAGTATCGCGAACAACTGCAGCCTGCCGCACAACACACGCCCCAGCCGCTCAATGAGTGCTTCCAGATTCTGGATGGCCATCTGGAAATTCGCGCCGGCGATTCCTTCAAGCAGCATCCGAGAGGGCTGCTGGAATTGTTTTTGATCCTGCAGCAACACCCGGAAATCCAGGGTGTGCGGGCGCACACCATCCGCGCTGTTCGCAACCACCTTTCCCTGATCGATGAAACGTTCCGCAAAACTTCAGAACATCAGCAACTTTTCCTTGAGATTCTGCGCCAGCCCCAACACGTCGCTCGCGAGTTGCGCCGGATGCATCGCTATGGGGTTCTGCCGGCCTATTGGCCGGCCATCGCTCAAGTCGCCGGGAAGATGCAGTACGACCTGTTTCATGTCTATCCGGTCGACGAACACATCCTGCAAGTGCTCACCGAACTGCGCCACATTGTGAAATCGGAGGCTGCCGAGCCTGAATACTCACTGTTTCACGAGTTGTTCCTGCAATTCCCCAAACCGGAATTGCTGTATCTGGCCGCGCTGTTTCACGACATCGGCAAGGGACGGGATGGCGATCATTCAACCTTGGGAGCTGAAGACGCACAGGAGTTTTGTCTCCAGCACGGGCTTAGTGAATACGAGACTGGAATTGTGCAATGGCTGGTTGAGCAGCACCTGTTGATGTCCATGACCGCACAAAAGCGCGACACCAGCGATCCGGAAGTTATTCGCGATTTTGCCAATCAGGTGGGCAGCGGCATGCGCCTGCGCGGCTTGTTTCTGTTGACCGTCGCCGACTTGCGGGGCACCAACCCGGCATTGTGGACGCCATGGCGTGAATCTTTGTTATATCGCCTGTATCGCGCAACCGAACGGCAACTGCAACGCGGCACGGACCAGCCCATCGACAACGAACACCGCCTGAATGCGCTCAAGGCTTCTGCGCTAAAACGAGTGACACATGCCGACACCGAGTCTTGCATACAGTTTTGGGGAACGCTGCCCGAATCTGATCTGCTGCATTACACCGACGACGAACTTGCCTGGCAGACTGAATGTGTTCTCGGTTGCGCTGAAGACGAGATGACGCGTGTATTCGTTCGGCATCAGGGTTCGCACCACTGCACGGAAATACTGGTTTATGAACGACAGCGCAGCCGGCTGTTTGTCCCGATCACCGCAACCCTGGCTCGTCTGGCAACCAATGTGCTGTATGCACGCATCACGGAAACCCGCGGGCAGGAAGTCCTGAACACATTTTTGGTCACGGATACCGATGGCCTTCCCATTCACGAGGGTTTCCAACTCGCCGAATTGCGCAAGCGCCTGGAGGAAGCGGCACAAAACCCTGCCGCATCCTCACACTCAGTGCAATTGCGCCCGGGGACGAGAGAACGGTATTTTGAAGTGCCGACAGAAATCGAATTCAGTCAGCATGAGGCCCCGCCAGAGACGCGCATCCACCTGAGCACCTCGGATCATCCGGGACTGTTGTGGACCTTGAGCTGCGCATTGGAAGATTGTGGCGCACACATTCGTCAGGCGCGAATCACGACGCTCGGCGCACAAGCCCAAGACGTCTTCTCCGTCACGGATGCGGATTCTCAACCCATTGTTGATCCGCAAACGTTGACCCACATTGAGGATACTTTGCGCAGTCGCATTACGCAACTGCAATCGCACGATGATTCCGACAAACAAGCGGAGCGCGCAATTGCGTGATCGGGTCACCTTGCATCAATATCCAGGTCTTGCACCTAAATATCGCACTTAATCGCTCAAGTAAAACCAATCAATACCCGCCTTTGCGACGGCTTTCAGGCAATCCGGAAATACGTCCTCCCTGCTTGCTCGGGTCTCCCGGGAACAGGTCGTAGAGCGTCTTTGCGCTGATTTTTTCTCCCCACAGCTTTGCGAAATGCTTGACCAAGTTTCGCGTGTTGGGCTGATTGCCTCCATGCTGGAAAAATTCTTCGCGCAAATGCTTGATCATGTCCCAATGACGGTCCGTCAGGTCCAGGTCCTCGAGTTGCGCGATATGGGTCGCCAGCGCCTCGCTCCAATCATCGGCATTGACCAGGTAGCCATTCGGCGTGGTCTCAATCGTTTTCCCTTCAAATTCGATGCTCATGTCTCCTCCGTGTCGGATGGGGAAAATTGAAAAACTTGCGCGAAAAATTATAGCGACACCATTCGTTCCCTTTCAACGCCAACAGCCCCTGAAATTCCAATCCGCGCAGATATTTCTCTTATAATGTCATTCCTTAGATTTTGGGGCAGTCGACACAGGCTATCCCTTAGGGGTTAGATGCGCCCGGCGGCGGATTTGTCCCCAAAGTGGAATTTATCTTTGCCCAAAAATAATTTAAGCTATCAGTCGGCGAAAAAGCCCCAAAAGAATTTGGAAGGACCGAACTATTTGGAGGGATGAACCATGAGCGATCCAAAACACGATACGCCGATGCTGGACGAACTGGAACAAGGACCTTGGCCCAGCTTTATTTCCGGCATCAAACGACTCCGCGACCAACATCCAGACGAACGAATCAACGGAGTTGCCAATGACCTGCTCGGCCAGCTCGA
>RKRZ01000062.1 GCA_007571105.1 Gammaproteobacteria bacterium | reverse complement strand
CTGCACGCAGCCCTGCGCGAGATTCTCGGCTCGCATGTCATGCAGAAAGGTTCTCTGGTGGCGCCGGACCGCCTGCGTTTTGATTTTTCACATCCGCAGCCGGTGTCGGAAGAAGAGTTGTTGCGCATTGAAGAATTGGTGAATGCCGCGATTCGGCAGAACTATGAAGTGACCGCAGAAGTCATGCCGCACAGCGAGGCAATGGATGCGGGGGCCTTGGCCTTCTTTGGTGACAAGTACGGGGAAGAAGTGCGGGTGCTTCGAATGGGTGATTTCTCAATGGAATTGTGTGGCGGCACGCATGTGCGGCGCACGGGCGACATCGGTTTTTTCTGCGTGGTCGCAGAATCCGGAATTGCGTCTGGTGTGCGCAGGGTGGAGGCGCTGACGGGTGCGACGGCGCATCACTGGGCGCGCGAGCAGCGTGCGGCACTGATACGTGCCGCATCATTAATTCGGGCAGCGCCGGATCAGTTGTACGACAAGCTTGAGCGCTGGGTGGAACAACGCGCGGAATTGGAACAGGAGTTGCAGCGGGTCAAAAGCTCTCAGACGAGTCAGGCCGGCGGTGATCTGGCGCAGCAGGCCGTTGCGGTCGAGGGGGTTCAGGTATTGGCGGCGCGGGTGGACACGGATGTCAAATCAATGCGCAGCCTGCTCGATCAGCTCAAGCAGAAACTCGGCGATGCCGTGATCGTTCTGGCCAGTGTGAGCGGAGACAAGGTCAACTTGGTCGCCGGTGTCACGCCAAACCGGATCGAGCAGATTCCGGCGGGCGATTTGGTTAATCACGTGGCCTCGGCAGTTGGCGGTCGCGGGGGAGGGCGCGCGGATATGGCGCAGGCGGGCGGAAACAATCCGCAGGATTTGGATGCGGCACTCGCCAGTGTGCCGCAATGGGTGCGCGAGCGTCTGGAGTGATATGAGTCTCTGGGTCCAGAAATACGGCGGAACCTCGGTCGGCACGACAGAAAAGATCCTGGCAATTGCGGAGCGCCTGGCGGAACAACGTCGCCAGGGGCACCGGCTGGTGGTGGTTCTGTCAGCCATGGGAGGAGAGACCGACCGGCTGCTGTCGCTGGCGCGGCAGGTGCATGAACAGCCGTCGGGTCGCGAACTGGATCTGCTGTTGTCGTCCGGTGAACGGGTCAGCATCGCGTTGCTGTCGCTGGCGCTGCAGGAGTTGGGGTGCTCGGCGGTTGGCCTGACCGGACGGCAGGCCGGAATTCTGACGGAAGGACGACCGAACAAGGCGCGGATTCGGGAGATCGACACGACGCGGCTGCAGCAGTGGCTGGATCAGGAATACGTTGCAATTGTCGCGGGATTCCAGGGCATGGATGAGTCCGGGCAGGTGACCACCTTGGGCAGGGGAGGGTCGGACACAACCGCCGTTGCACTGGCGGCCGCCCTGGAGGCCGACGAATGCCACATCTATACCGATGTCGAAGGGGTATACACGGCAGACCCGCGGCTTGAGCCCGGGGCCCGAAAGCTGGAGCATCTGACCTATGAAGAGATGTTGGAATTGTCCGGCATGGGCTCGCATGTCCTGCAGTTGCGCTCGGTGTTGTTTGCGGAAAAGTACAATGTCCCTCTGCGAGTGCTGCCGGCCTTCGGCAGCGATTCCGGCACGCTGATTTCGAAAGAGGCAGAAGACATGGAACAAGCCACCATTGCAGGTATTGCACACAACCGGGATGAGGCGCAGTTGACCATGACTGGTGTGCCGGACACGCCGGGGATTGCGGCGCGGATTCTGGGCCCGATTGCGGATGCCCAGATCGAGGTCGACATGATCGTGCAGAACGCAAGCCGCGATGGCGATTCCGATTTCACCTTTACTGTCCATCGCAACGACTATGCGGCCGCACTGGAAATTCTGCAGCGCATCGGCGAGGAACTCGGCGCGCGCGAGACGCTGGGCAATCGCGACATTGTCAAGTTGTCGCTGGTCGGTGTGGGCATGCGATCGCACGCCGGCATTGCCAGCCGCATGTTCCGGGCATTGGCGGAGGAAGGCGTGAACATTTCCATGATCTCGACGTCTGAAATCAAGATTTCTGTGGTGGTTGAGGAGTCTGCGTTAGAGACCAGCGTGCGTGCCCTGCATCGAGAATTCGAGTTGGCGGAGGCTGCCTGAGTTTCAGGTGCTACACTAAACAGTCAATTTTTTGCCGCAGGGCGGCTGCCAGGAGGCAACAATGCTCATTCTGACGCGCAAAGTGAATGAGTCCGTGGTGATCGGCGATGACATTACCCTCACAGTCGTGGGCATTCGCGGCAATCAGGTTCGAATTGGTGTGACGGCGCCGCGTGAGGTGCCGGTATTTCGTGAAGAAATTCTGGCCGAGAAGAAAGAGCCGGTAATGGACGAGCGTGAAGACGAGACTGTGTCTTGAGTCGGAGGAGAGGTGGCTGAGTGGCTGAAAGCGCTCCCCTGCTAAGGGAGTATGGGCTAATACCCCATCGAGGGTTCGAATCCCTCCCTCTCCGCCAGCATCCGGGGTAGGGTTTTTGAGTCATCGGCAAACCGCGGGCGCAAATCATGAACCGCTCCGAGCGTTTTTATCGAATTGAACAGTTGCTGTGTTCCCCGGATCGGGTGACGCCGCAAATCCTTGCTGAGAAACTTGAAGTCTCCCGCGCTACGGTGACTCGGGATCTCAGCTACATGCGCGACCGCATGAGGGTGCCGATCGTGTGGGATCGGATTCGGGGTAGCTATCGGTTGGACCAGAAAGAGGGACGTTCCAGCTTGCCGGGATTGTGGTTCAATTCTTCAGAGGCATTGGCGCTATTGAGCATGGAGAATCTGCTGTCGAATTTGAGTCCGGGGCTGTTGACGGCGCACATCGAACCCTTGCGCGAAAGAATTCTGGGGCTAATGAACTTGGGGGAGCATTCCTATACCGAAGTGCTCCAGAGGTTGCGCGTGCTGCCGCACTCGTCCCGCACCGTGTCATCAGAGCACTTCCAACAGGTCTTCCAGGCGGTGCTGGAGCGTCACCGCTTGTGTCTGTTGCACCACAATCGCGTTTCCGGTGAGTTTTGGAGCGTGAAATTTCCCCGCAGCGCCTGGTGTACTATCGCAATTGCTGGTATCTGGATGCCTGGTGTCATCTGCGCCGTGCACTGCGCAGTTTCGGGTTGGATGCGGTGCGGGACGTAAAGTCGCTGTCGACCAAGGCTCGAAATGTGAGTGAGAAGAAGTTGGATCAAGAACTTTCGGGGGGCTATGGAATCTACGCAGGGGAAAAAACGCGTATGGCGAAGTTGCGGTTTTCTGCCAGGGAAGCGCAATGGGTCGCGACTGAGCGCTGGCATCCTGAGCAACAGTTTTACTACGATCGCGAAGGGCGATACATTCTGAAGTTTCCGTATTCCCAGGACGCCGAACTCATTATGGACATTTTGCGTCACGGCCCTTATGTCGAAGTGCTGTCGCCAAAAAGTCTGCGTGACCGGGTGTATGAACGCCTGACCGCGGCTGCGGAGACCTATCAGAACAAAGGCTGAGCGCCTTCTCTTTCATAAACTCATCTGGTGAGCCTTGCGGGCTGTAGAATCCCCCAACTTTGTACGCAATGAATGGGGAAGGATTTGATGGGGAAAAGAGCAGACGGTGCAGAATCGAGAGATAATAGGATTCCAAAGTTTCCAGAAGGCTTGAGTGGGGTGGAGCGGCGGCCAATTTTTTCGATTAAAGAATGCGACGGGGAAACACCAGAAATAAAAGGTTGGGTCCTCTATTTTCGTGGCCATTGGCGCTATATTCTGAGGCACGATAATCGTATCTACAAGGGAGGGGCTGACTACGATTCCACTTTCGAGCAATTGGTCACCCGCCTTGGTGCACAAGAGACGCGCTATTGGCACTGAGGTCGAAGTCAAGGTGGTTACTGAATGTCAGAACACATTAGAAACCGGCACCACCGAGTGGCTATAATAAATGCGATTGTTGGAATATCTTCGCCTAATTTCGTCACCCCGATGATGGATCAGTCGAACGTGGCGAAGACGATTCGAAACTGCTTGCATTCCTCCCCGACCATTCTGAGATTGTTGTGCGCTCTGCCCTAATTCCCATTCTGCTTATGCTGGCATTACCTGCCTGCATCATGCTGGGCCCGCAAAGATACGGCATCATTCTGGATGAGGTGTATCTGGAACAGATGGATAGTCAAAACAGCACCGTCTCTGTTTCCGCAGGGATTGATGCATTGGAAAGTGGCGCGGCGCAAAGTGAGGCTGAAAGAGGATGTCGCCTACTCGGGAAACAGAGCGCCATCCATCTCAACTCCACTTGCAAGGGCCGCACTTTGGGTGGCTGTGTACTATTCAACGCAAATTATTCTTGCAAAGGGGTCCAAGATGTTCTCCCAGGGGATCTGGATCAACAAGAGGGTCAAGATCAAGAAGCCCTATGATGGCCGCGTTCACAACAGCGCTAGCACAGTCCATCATTCTGAGACCGTAAAGGGCCGCCGGGCTTGGTAAAAACGAAGATCGTTATGCGCTTTGCCTTGCCGCATTCCAAATTTCCTTTCTTGTCTGCGCTTGTACTGTTCGCCCATGCTGAAATTTTGACTGCTGGTGAGGAAGCAACTTGGTTCGATACATGCAGACTTTGGAATGATGGTCCTATTGGTGATGTCATCAAATGTGAATCAGCATACGATGCTACCATAGCTGGTCGCATTCTCTCTTACGGCATACCTCTTTCTGATAGCGATATGGAAATGCTTCGTAGTTGTGTAACGAAATACACACTTAAGTTCAAAGAAATCGATGTGGCTTGGGTTATGGTGGAGAGCATGTGTCTTCCTGACGAATAAAGCTAGTTGCTGAGACTCTAGTTTTTCATGTTTTAATCGTGCATGCCATGGGAGTCAATTGAAGCTCCAGGCCTTACAAACCTTGATCAGAATTAACCGTCGAAGATAGAAAAGAAGCGAGCGCTTTAAGCTTGTCTAGTGCGCAGGCGACCATGATGCCCTTGATAACTGGTCCATTACTGACGCAAATTAGAAACTGATTCGAATTTTTCAGAAACTCATCCAGTGAGCTTCTGAGGCTGTAGCATTCATGA
>RKRZ01000139.1 GCA_007571105.1 Gammaproteobacteria bacterium | reverse complement strand
AAGAAATTCTTTCCCCTCGCCCAGACCTGGATTACACAGCTAACTTCATTTATATGTTGTTCGGTGGAGATCCCGATCCCACATTGGTTCGCGCACTGGATGTTATCCTAATTCTGCATGCAGATCATGAGCAAAATGCCTCGACTTCAACCGTTCGCCTATCCGGCAGTTCCGAGACAAGTCCGGTTGCTGCAATCGCTGCTGGAGTCGCAACGCTTTGGGGGCCCTCCCATGGTGGAGCCAATGAAGCTGTCATCCGTATGCTGGAAGACATCCATGATTCCGACCATTCGGTTGAAGATTATGTGGAAATGGCCAAAGACAAGGAAGGACACACGCGCCTGATGGGATTCGGGCATCGTATCTATAAGCACTACGACCCGCGTGCGAAGTTAATTCGCGACATCTGCTATCAGGTTCTGGAAGAGCACAGCACCAACAATCCAAATCACCCTTTGCTGGAGACCGCAATGGCGCTGGAAAAAGTCGCCATGCAGGATGAGTATTTTGTTCAGCGCAAATTGTATCCCAACGTTGACTTTTACTCCGGCATCATCCTGAAAACCATGGGCATCCCGCTCGACATGTTCACTGTGATCTTTGCTATTGCACGAACGGTGGGCTGGGTTGCGCACTGGATGGAAATGATGCAGGACGACCAATTCCGTATTGGCCGACCCCGGCAGTTGTATCTGGGAGAAACAGAACGCGACTACGTTCCGCTCGACCAACGCAGTTGAAATTCGATATTCAGGTTTTAGCGCTCGGCTAGAAAATCTTGCATCACGGGCGAGAAACGCTCCGCATCCACCAGAAAAGAATCGTGGCCCTGGATGGATTCCAGTTCCACCATCTCCACTTCCCGTCCGGCCTTACGCAATCCATCAGCGATTTCGACTTGTTGTTCCAGCGGAAACAGAATATCCGTGGTCACTCCAATTACTAGCGTTTTCTTCGCTTGAATGAGTGCGAGTCCGGCATTGACCGTACCGCCGTGCTCGGCCACATCAAATAAATCCATTGCCCGCGACAAATAAAGATAACTGTTGGCATCGAAGGCATCCACGAATTTCTTTGCATTGTGCTCCAGATAGGATTCCACTTCAAATTCAATGCCAAACGGATCTTTACTGGCACGGTGTGACGGCACCCGCGCCCGATTGAAGCGTTGCCTCCATTCCTGCGCAGCCCGATAAGACATCAGCCCCAGCTTGCGGGCTAAGCGCATGCCGCAGAAATCAGCATTGCTTTTATAGTTGCCTCCCTCCCAATGCGGATCGCAACGAACAATCTCACGCTGCAGGGAACGCATTGCAATGGTAAATGGCAAAGCTCGGCAGGCCGCAGAAATCACGATCAAATAATCCAACTCATCCGGATATTGCAAAGCATAGGCAAGTGCCGACATACCGCCCATGGAAGGCCCGACGACCGCATGCAGATGGTCCACGCCCAATTCATGCAATGCGTGATGTCCCGCCTTGGCAATGTCTTCAATGGACAATTCCGGAAATGTGATGTTGTAGGGCTCTCCCGTAGCCGGATCTATCGAAGACGGCCCGGTTGTGCCAAAGCATCCACCCAACGAGTTGACGCACACAATGTAGAAGCGATCCGTATCAATGGCTTTGCCCGGTCCGACCATGTATTCCCACCAGCCGGCCGTATCATCTTCGGAATTGGATGCCGCATGGGCAGTCGGAGAAAGTCCCGTGAAAATCAATACGGCATTGTCCTGGTTTCGCGACAAAGTTCCCCAGGTCTCATAACCGACTTGAACCTGCTGCAACCGTCCGCCGCGACGCATAACGAAATCCGTTTGTCCGTAATCACCCGGCAAGGTGACGATCCGAGTCGCTGGCGGCGTCCGGGTACGAGTGCAGGGCTGAAAATCAGGATGTGTCATGAGTAAGTTCTTGTCAGGATTCGGACACGCCTCGAATTCGCTCAACCAGTGCCTGAATGTCTGGCTTCGCGTCTGTTCCCTCGCCGAGAAGCAAGTGTTGCAATTCCGGGTCTGGATATTTCAGCAAACATTCAAATGCGCCCTGTTCTTCTGTGGTTGCGTGATGATATAGGTCATCCAGATAACGCAGCAGAAGCAAATCCAACTCCCGGGTCCCACGTCGGCAGCGCCAGCGCAGCCGGTCTTGCTGTGCCATCTTACAGATTGCTGGTTGCGACTTTTTTCTTTATTTCAGCGATCGCCTTTGCCGGGTTCAACCCCTTTGGACAGGTTTGCGTGCAGTTCATGATGGTGTGGCAGCGGTACAACTTGAAGCTGTCGCTCAAATAATTCAGCCGTTCTTTGGTTGCATCATCCCGACTGTCCGCCAGCCAACGCCACGCGGTCAGCAAAGCCGCCGGCCCCAAATACTTGTCCGGGTTCCACCAATAGCTCGGGCAGCTGGTGGAACAACAGGCACACAAGATGCATTCCTCCAACCCTTCAAGTTCCGCCCGTTCCTTTTTGCTTTGCAAGCGTTCGCGCTCGGGGGCTTTTGAAGAGGATTTCAGCCACGGCTCAATGGCCGCGTACTGCCGATAGAAATTTGAAAGATCCGTCACCAGATCGCGCACAACAGACATGTGCGGCAGTGGATAAACTTCGATGTCTCCCGAATACTGATCAATGGCAGAGGTGCAAGCCAATTCGTTTCGTCCATTTATGTTCATGGAGCAAGACCCGCAAATGCCCTCCCGACAGGAGCGGCGAAACGAAAGTGTGGGGTCCAGTTCGTTCTTGATCTTGATCAAAGCGTCCAAAATCATGGGCCCGCATTGGTCCAGGTCCACTTCGTAGTGGTCCAGTCTTGGGTTCTCTCCATCGCTGGGGTCGTAGCGATAGATCTTGAAGGTTCGAACACGACTCGCCGTGTCGGAAGCGGCGTATTGGCGACCGTTCTTGCGAACGACTGCGTTGGCCGGAAGAGTGAATTCTGCCATCAGAACAATTCCTACCCTCAGTATACGCGGGCTTTCGGAGGGATGACTTCCACTTCGTCATCCAGTGTGTACATGTGAACATCCCGGTAGTCGATGCGGCACTGTCCGTCTTTTGCGATCCAGCAGACTGAATGTTTCATCCACGCCTCATCATCGCGCTCCGGATAATCCTCGCGAGCATGGGCTCCTCGACTCTCCAGTCGATTCTGCGCGCTCTCCAATGTGACCACCGCCTGCATCAAGAGGTTACGCAACTCTAGCGTTTCAACCAAATCGGTATTCCAAACCATGGTGCGGTCGGTTACTTTGACATCCTGAAAAGCACGGTACGCCTCCTTCACTTGCTGTCGCCCCTCATGCAGCGTTTCGCCAGTACGGAAAACCGCCGCATGCTTTTGCATGGAGCGCTGCATTTGCAAGCGCAAATCAGCTGTCGGCGTATCCCCGTCTGCGTAACGCATGGCATCGAATTGATCCAGAATGCACTCCAGCGAACTTGCCGGGGCTTCGGGATGAGTTTCTCCGGGTTTGATGATTTCAGCGGCACGGATCGCGGCAGCACGCCCGAAAACCACCAGGTCGAGCAACGAGTTTGAGCCCAAACGATTGGCGCCATGCACAGAGACGCAAGCCGCCTCTCCAATCGCCATCAATCCCGGGACCACAGCATCATGATCTTCGCCGCGAATAGTGACAACTTCGCCGTGGTGGTTGGTTGGAATGCCTCCCATGGTGTAGTGCACGGTCGGCAAAACGGGAATCGGCTCACGAGTGACATCCACGCCGGCAAAAATCCGGGCAGATTCTGCAATGCCAGGGAGCCGCTCATGAATGACATCCGCACCCAAGTGCTCCAAGTGGAGATGGATGTGATCCTGATGCTCACCAATTCCTCGACCTTCATTAATCTCGATCGTCATGGACCGACTCACCACATCACGAGAAGCCAAATCCTTTGCGTTCGGAGCATAGCGTTGCATGAAGCGCTCCCCGTCTGAATTAGTCAGATAACCGCCCTCACCGCGCGCACCCTCTGTAATCAAGCAGCCTGCTCCATAAATTCCGGTGGGATGGAACTGAACAAACTCCATATCCTGGAGCGGCAAGCCTGCGCGTTGCACCATGGCATTGCCGTCGCCCGTGCATGTATGCGCTGAAGTACAGGAGAAATACGTGCGTCCATAGCCGCCTGTCGCCAACAAGGCGGTATGTGCGTGGAAATGATGCAACTCTCCGGTTGCCAAATCCCAGGCCAGTACGCCGCAACAACGGTCCTCATCATCCATGACCAGATCAATGGCGAAATACTCAATGAAAAACTGCGCGTGGTGCTTGATGGATTGTTGATACAAGGTATGCAGAATGGCGTGACCCGTGCGGTCTGCTGCGGCGCAGGTGCGTTGCGCAATGCCTTCTCCGTAGCGCGTGGTCATTCCTCCGAAGGGACGCTGATAAATCTTGCCGCCATCTGTTCGCGAAAACGGCACGCCGTAATGCTCCAATTCAATAATGGCCGGAACCGCTTCACGGCACATGTATTGGATGGCATCTTGATCCCCCAGCCAGTCCGAGCCTTTCACGGTGTCGTACATATGCCAGCGCCAATCGTCCTCTCCCATATTCCCAAGTGCAGCCGAAACTCCCCCCTGGGCGGCCACTGTGTGGCTACGGGTCGGAAACACTTTCGTGATGCACGCGGTTGACAAGCCACTCGCCGCCATTCCTAAAGTTGCTCGCAGGCCTGCCCCGCCCGCACCAATAATGACCACATCGTAGTGATGCTGCTGGATGGTGTAGGCCGAACTCGTCATGATTACATTACGAGAGTGACGATTGCGCTGAGCGAAGCAACCAAGGCCAACAGCAATGTCAATTTGCACAAGAGATGTACCCGCCGATTCCAGATTGAGCCGCTGATGTAGTCATCAACAATTACTTCCAGACCGAGTTTCGAGTGATACAAGGACACCACCAGAAACAGACCCAGCGCCACGGCATTGCCGGTGCTCTGTAGCCAGTGCGCAAAGGCGGCTACTTCTGTGAGATCAGTCCGAGCTGCTGTGTATAACAGCCACAATGACAGCGGCACTAATGCTGCCGCGCTGCTGCGCTCCAGCCACCAGTGAAAACGGGCACCTGCAGCAGTTGTGCTCATAGCCAGACCCAGACCCAGAATGCGCCCGTCAGAACAACGGACCCCGAG